>JALOTV010000317.1 GCA_025457685.1 Opitutaceae bacterium | reverse complement strand
ACGCCGCCAAATTCTCCCACCCGGGCGGCCGTCTGGAAATTACCGGCGAGGAGCACGACACCATCCGCCTGCACATTCGCGACCACGGCATAGGCATCCTCGCCGCCCTGCTCCCCAACCTCTTTGAAGTCACCAAGGGTGCGAGCCGGCCCGGCACGGCGGGCGAGCGCGGCACCGGTTTCGGCATGCCGCTGGTGCGAAAATTCGTGCACCTGTTCGAGGGCCGTATCCACGTGGAAAGCCGCGACGAGTCCCTGCACCCCGGCGACTCCGGCACCGTCTTTACTATAGATTTCCACCGCGCCGCCTGACTCTGCCCGCGCCGCGCCGCGCGGATCATCGATAGGGACTGGCTTCGCCTCCGGGCTGGAATCCAAAAACACAAAAAATAGCGGCGCGGGCCATGGTATCCCACGGGCGCGAAGGGTTACAGTTGTCGCCACCCAATCGCGTGCATCACCCCCTTCCGCGCACGCGTCGCCATCCCCTGGCCCACGTTTACCCCTCCCGTGACTTACGCTCGCCCGCGCTCCGCCGTGTTGTGTCTATTCGTTTTGCTCGTCGCTTCCGCCGCGTCGGCCGTGGCGGCCTTGGGCGTCGGGAGCGTCCGGCCCCTGCCTCACGAGGCGGGTTTCCCCGCCGGCATCCAGCTCGCGGCGCGCACCCGCGGTGAGCACGCCATCGCGGCGCTAGGCCAACGTCTGCCCGAGGTCGCCGCTTTCTACGGTAAGTCGCCGCAACAACTCCGCGATCTCCTGCGCCGGCGGAGGCGGACGGCGACATCGCCGAGAGCATCGGCACCACCGACCCCGCGCCCTACGACACCACGCAGGCGTTTTTCCTGCACAGCCGTCCCGGCGCCCGCCGCGTCATCTACCTCGATTTCACCGGCCACGTGGACACCACGCCGGGCAACTGGGCCGACGGCGCCTACGCCCCGCCCTTCGATCTCGATGGCGACGAGACCACCTTTAGCGCCACCGAGCTGAACCGCATCATCGGCATCTGGCAGCGCGTCGCGGAAGATTTTGCGATCTACGACATCGACGTCACGACCGAGGAGCCGGGCATCGAGTCCCTGCGCAAGACGAGCACGAGCGACGCCATCTACGGCATCCGCGTCTGCATCGGCGGCAGCAGCAACGATTGGTATGGCGGCGGCGCGGGCGGAGTCGCGTTTGTGGGCTCCTTCGACGCGGGCTCGGACATCCCTTGCTGGGTGTTCCCCAAGTCGCTCGGCAACTCGGAGAAAAACATCGCCGAAGCCACCAGCCACGAGGTCGGCCACTCCCTCGGTCTCAACCACGACGGCGTGGAGGGCGGCGCGAGTTACTACGGCGGCCAGGGCAACTGGGCCCCGATCATGGGCGCGAGTTACTCCAAGCCCATCAGCCAGTGGAGCAAGGGCGAGTATGCCAACCCCAACAACGCTCAGGACGACCTCGCCGTCATGCTCACCCAGGGTGCCGTCTATCGCACCGACGACCACGGCGGCACCCCGGCCTCCGCCACCGTGCTGAGCGCCGATTCCGATGTCGCCATCGCCAGCGGCGTCATCGAGCGCACCCTCGATGTCGATTTCTTCCGGCTCACCGCCGTCGGCGGCCCGCTGAATATCCAGGTCGCCCCCGCGCCGCGCGGCGGCAACCTCCGCCTCGAGCTCAAGCTCTTCGACGCCGCCGGCACCCAGCTCCAGGCCGCCACCGCGGCCGATACCACCGCCGGCGTGCAACCCGTCACCCTCGCGCGCACCGTCACCGCCGGGATTTATTATCTATCCGTCGATGGCATCGGCAACGGCGACCCGGCCGTCACCGGCTACTCCGATTACGGCAGCCTCGGCCAATACGCCGTCACCGCGGGCGGCGTCGTGCCCGGAGGCTTCACCTGGACCGTCGTCTCCGGCGGCGCGCACGCGTGGTCCACCACCGGCAACTGGGCCGCGGGCATCGTGCCCAATGCCGCCGGCGGCACCGTGCGCATCACCAACAACATCGCCGGTCCCCAGACCATCCAGCTCGCCGCTCCGACCACCCTCGGCTCGCTCGGCTTGGGCGATGCCGACAGCTCCCACGCCTTCACCCTCGCCGCCTCTCCCGGAGCCTCGCTCGTGTTCGACAACTCCGGCCTCGCCGCCAGCCTCGCCAAATCCTCCGGCGGCGACGACGTCATCACGGCTCCGGTCACGCTCACCGACTCGCTCGTGCTCACGCAGTCCGCCTCCGGCACGCTCGCCTTCAGCGGCGGCATCTCCGGCGCGGGCGCGCTCACCAAGGCCGGCGCCGGCACGGTCGTGTTTGCCTCGGCCAACACCTACACGGGCGTCACCATCCTCTCCGACGGCCTGCTCCGGCTCGACGATCCGGCCGGCCTGCCCGGCGGCATCGACAACGTCGTCGGCGCCGGCGAGGGCAACCTGGCCTTCGAGGGCGGCGTGCTCGGCCTCGCGAGCGGCGATTTCACCCGCCAGCTCGGCACCGGCCCGGGTCAGCTCGACTGGGCCGTGGGCACCGGCGGGTTCGCCGCCTTCGGTGCCAACCGTCAGGTGCGGCTCAACAACGGCACCAATGCGGTCTCCTGGGCCTCGGCTCTTCTGGGCACCGGCAACCGCCTCCTCCTCAGCCACCCCACCGCGACCCACACCATCGAGTTTCGCAACGGCATCACCTTCGCCGGTCAGAAGCGCACCGTGCAGGTGGAGGACGGCGCCGCCGCCATCGACGCCGTGCTGAGCGGTGTGCTCTCGGGCGGCACCTCCAGCGGCCTGAACAAGACCGGCCCCGGCGTGCTCGCCCTCACCAACGCCAACACCTACGCCAACATCACCACCGTGGCCGACGGGGTCCTCCTCCTGCAAAACGCCTCGGCCCTCCCCGGCGGCAACCTTGAGCTCACCGGTGGCGGTGTGCTTGGCCTCGGCGCGGGCGACTTCACCACCCGCACCATCGGCACCGGCCTTAGCCAGGTGCAGTGGCTGGGCTCGGGCGGTTTTTCCGCCTTCGGGGCCGATCGCGCGGTCAAGTTTGGCGACTCGTCCATCAACTGGACCGCCACCAACTTCATCGGCGCGGGCCGCGTGCTCATCCTCGGGCACGATACCGCCGACGCCACCCTCGACTGGCGGCAGCCTATCTCCCTCAACGGTAGCCTCCGCGTCGTGCAGGTCGAGGACGGCTCCGCCGCCATCGACGCCAAGATGAGCGGCGTGATCGCGGGCGGTAGCAGCGGCACCGCCAACACCCTGAGCAAGACCGGCGCGGGCACCCTCGCCTTCACCGCCCAGCACATCCACTGGGGCGACACCCTCGTCAACGCCGGGACGCTCATGATCGGCGATGGCGGCACCACTGGCGGCCTCTCGCAAAACACCTCCGCCATCGTGGTCGAGGCGGGGGCCATTCTCGCCGCCAATCGCTCCGACGTCCTCATTCAGGGCACCAACCCCTTCAAGGTCGCCGTCACCGGCGACGGCGGCTTCACCCAGCTCGGCGCGGGCGAGACCGTGTTCACCCTGGCCAACGCTCACCTCGGCCCCACATCCGTGCTCGGCGGCCGCCTCACCCTCGGCGCCGCCGGCGTTCTGCCCGATACCTCCGTCGTCATCCTGGGCGACGCCACGCTCGGCGCCGGCGCCTTCGCCGAGACCGCCGGCCCGCTGGCCGTGGTCGGCGACGCCACCCTCGACTTTTCCTCCGGCTCCGCGCTCGCCTTTGCCCCCAGCGCCGGGAGCGACTGGTCGGGCGGTTTGCTCGACCTCACGGGCGGCTTCGTATCCGGATCGTCACTACGCTTCGGCTCCGACGCCTCCGGCCTCACCGCCGGCCAGCTGCTCCGTATCTCGATCAACGGCCGCGCGGCCCACCTCGCGCTCAATGCCTCGGGCCATCTCATCAGCGGCTACGAGGTATGGCGCGCGGCCCAGGCCCCCGCCACCGGCGCCGACCCCGCCGCCGACGAGGATGGCGATGGCGTGTCCAATCTCCTCGAATTCGTGCTCGGCGGTTCCGCCGGCTCCCCGGATCGCGGGCGACTGCCCCGTGTATCGGTCTCGGGCGGCAATCTCGTGTTCACGTTTACCCGCGACCAGCGCTCGCTCGGCGCCGTTGCCGCCCTCGCGGTGGAGACGAGCGAGGATCTCGTGACATGGAACGCCGTCGTCGTGCCCGACCAGGCCACCACCGCCAATCCCGGCGTTTCCGTGGTGAAGGGCGTGCCCGCCGGCTTCGACACCGTCACCCTCTCGGTCCCCCACCCCGGCCCCCGCCTCTTCGCCCGCCTCCGCGTCACGCCCTGA
>JALOTV010000316.1 GCA_025457685.1 Opitutaceae bacterium | reverse complement strand
GCGGTGATGGAGACCTTGCCGGTCTCGAGGTTCTTGACCGGCTGGTTGCCGCCGCGGTGGCCGAATTTGAGCTTAAACGTGGTGCCGCCGAGGGCGTGGGTGATCATCTGGTGGCCGAGGCAGATGCCGAAGATGGGGAACTCGGGGATGAGGCCGGTGACGGTCTTGTGGATGTAGGCGAGGGCGGCCGGATCGCCGGGGCCGTTGGAGAGGAAAACGCCGTCGGGGGCGTGTTCCTTGATCTGCTCGGCGGTGGCGGTGGCGGGGAAGACCTTCACGTCGAAGCCGTGGTTCACGAGCTTGCGGAAGATGGAATATTTAGCCCCGAAATCGAAGGCGGCCACGGTGAAGCGCTTGGCCGGGATGGCGGGCAGGCCGAGGGTGGTGCCGGGCGGGACGTAGGGGGTGTTGAAGCGCGAGGCGTCGTCGAGTTTCCAGAAGTAGGGCTCGGCGCAGGTGGTGTCCTTCACGTAGTCGGAGCCGGCGATGTCGTGCCAGTTCCGGGCGCGGGCGACGGCGTCGGCCTCGGACATGGGCAGGGTGGTGAGGCAGCACTTCATGGCGCCGTCCACGCGGAGTTTTTTGGTGAGGGCGCGGGTGTCGATCTCGCTGATGCCGGGGATGCCGTGCTTGCGCAGGTAGGCGTCGAGGGAGGAGTTGGCGCGCCAGTTGGAGACGATGGGGGAGAGCTCGCGCACGACGAGGCCGCTGGCGCGGGGGGCGGAGGCCTCGGTGTCCTCGTCATTGATGCCGTAGTTGCCGATCATCGGCGCGGTGAGCGTGACGATCTGACCGAAGTAGGAGGGATCGGTGACGATCTCCTGGTAGCCGGTCATGGACGTGTTGAAGACGCATTCGCCGGCGATGGTGGCGTCGGCGCCGAAGGCGCGGCCGTGGTAGATGGAACCGTCTTCGAGTGCGAGTATGGCGGGCTTCACGGTGGACATGGAAGTGCGACGAGAATGGGTGGGGGGAAGCGTGCCAAGGGTTTTGTGCGGCGGGGGAGCGGGTTTTGGTTTGGAAGGGCAGGGGAGCCGGTGCACGACAGGGGGATGCAATTCCCGTGGCTGTTTTTGCTGTTTGTTGGCGTCGTGGTGGGGTTCGTCTGGTTCGCGATCAGGTCGGTGAAGAAGCTACGAGCTGAATTCGCCTCCTGGGCGTTGGCCCAAGGTCTGACGCCAAAGGAGGGGTCCTGGTGGAAAACGTGGCCCTCGGCGGAAGGCGTGAGGTTTGGGCGAAACGTCAGGGTGCAGACGTTCACCACCGGCTCGGGCAAATCCCGCATCACCTGGGTGGAAGTGGCGGTGAGCGGCGTGGCGGGGCGGCTGGAGCTGGAGTTGGTGCGTCAGGGTTTTGGCACGAAGATCGCGGAGTGGTTTGGCGCGAGGGAAGTCACGGTGGGGGACGCGGCGTTCGATGCGCGCTGGTTTGTGCGGACCAATCGAGAGGAGTTTGTGCGGGCGGCGCTTTTGCCCGAGATGCGGGCACGGATCGACGCGGTGGCTGGCCTGGGCGGGCGGTCCTTGAAGATCGAGGCGAAGGGAGGCGTGGTGCGATACGTGGAGCAGGGCGGCATCACCACGGCCTCGATGCGGAGGGCGGAGCAGGTTTTTCCGCTGCTGGACGAGTTGGTGGCGTTGGCCGAGGTGGAGGCGGCGGGGTGAATCGAGGCGGCGGTTTGACAGCGCGGGGCGGGTATCCAGCTTCGTGCCAAGATGGCATACCGTGAAGACCGGAGTATTTGGTTCGAGGGCCAGGGGCTCTGGCAACACGTGCCGGCGAGCGATTGGCAGGACTGGGCCTGGCAGCTGAAGAACCGCATCACCAAGCTGGAGGACCTCGAGCGCTACATGACCCTCACGCCTGACGAGCGCGCGGGGGTGCTCTTCGCGAGCCAGAAGCTGGCGCTGGCGATCACGCCCTACTTTTTCAACCTGATCGACCGCGACGACCCCAATTGCCCGATCCGCCTGCAGATGATCCCGCGCAGCGGAGAAACCCAGCTGCATGCGGAGGAGATGCTGGATTCGCTCGGCGAGGACGAGCACTCGCCGGTGCCGGGGCTGGTGCACCGTTACCCCGACCGCGTGCTGTTTTTGGTCACGGACCGGTGTGCGGCGTATTGCCGGTATTGCACGCGCAGCCGCTTGGTCTCGAACGCGCAGGACTACAACTTCCATCCTGAATACGAGCAGGGCCTGCGCTACATCGAGTCGCACCCCGAGGTGCGCGACGTGCTGCTGTCCGGCGGCGACCCGCTGCTGCTGAGCGACCGCAAACTCGATCATTTGCTGGGCCGGTTGCGGGCGATCCCGCACGTGGAGTTTATTCGCATCGGCTCGCGCATCCCGGTGTTTCTGCCCCAACGCATCACGCCCGAGCTCTGCGAGATTTTTAAAAAACACGGGCCCATCTGGATGAGCATCCACGTCAACCACCCGCGCGAGGCGACGGCCGAGCTGAAGGCGGCGTGCGAGCGGCTGAGCTTCGCCGGCGTGCCTCTGGGCAACCAGTCGGTGCTCCTGCGCGGAGTGAACGACGACGCCGACGTGATGAAGGCCCTCGTGCACCGGCTGCTGCGGATGCGGGTGCGGCCCTACTACCTCTACCAGATGGACCTGATCACCGGCGGCTCGCACTTCAAGGTCGATGTGCGCAAGGGCATGGAGATCATCCGCTCGTTGCGCGGCCACACCACCGGGTATTCAATTCCTCAATACGTGATCGACGCGCCCGGCGGCGGCGGCAAGGTGCCGATGAATCCGGACTACGTGGAGAAAATCACCGACGACGAAGTGGTGTTCCGCAACTACGAGGGCCGGACCTTCCGCTACGCGCTCACCGCCACGCCCGCCGGCCGGGACGCCGCGACCGAGGCGCCTGCGGAAGAACGTCTGTCCGTCGCGCAGGATTTGCAGGGTTGAACGCATCGGGCGGGGGCCGCACGGTGCGCGCATGTTGAAGATCCTTTTCGTGGGTGATGTCGTCGGCCGGCCCGGTCGCGAGATGTTGATGGAGCGGGTGCCGCGCCTGCGCTCGGAACACAAGCTCGACGTGGTGATCGCCAACGGGGAAAACGCCGCCCATGGAGCGGGCATAAACGCGGGCATCGCGCGCGGCCTGATCCAGAGCGGGGTCGATGTGGTGACGCTTGGCGACCACGTCTGGGATCAGAAGGGCTGGGAGGTGGAGATCGAGGATTTTCCCAAGGTGTGTCGTCCGGCCAATCTGCCCGGCGGGTGTCCGGGCGCGGACCACGTGATTGTGAATGTGAACGGGTTTCGCTTGGCGGTGTTCACCGTGCTCGGGCGCACCTTCATGGGCCTGAAGGCGGAGTGCCCCTTCCACGCGGCGGACGCGATGATGCGGCGCTTGGCGGGAGAGGCGGATGGCTTTCTGGTCGAGGCGCACATGGAGGCGACGAGCGAGAAAATCGCGCTCGGCTGGCACCTCGACGGACGCGCGGTCGCGGTGCTGGGCACCCACACCCACGTGCCCACGGCGGATGCGAACGTGTTGCCCGGCGGCACGGGTTT
>JALOTV010000056.1 GCA_025457685.1 Opitutaceae bacterium | reverse complement strand
TGGCCGACATGATGCCGCTGCCGATGAGGATGACATCGGGGTTTTCGATGTGCGTGGAGTGTTTCATGGAAAGGGGAGGAGCGTGGAGACGGAGACGTGAGGGGTGCGGGCTGTGACTGCGAAGAACCTTAGGCAGCTAGCCGTAAACAATCTTCGAGCTAGTTACCAGAATCTTTCAGTATCTACCAATATCTATCAATATTGGCAAAGTGAAACAGAAGCTTGTCGTTTGTAGTTAGCTGGTTGCGGCGTTTTGTAACCAAATTGGTTACAAAATGGCTGGGACGAGGAAGCCGAAACGGGGAGACGGGGGAGCTGAAACGGGGCGTCGCGGCGATTGGGCGGCGGGGTGGCGGGGCTGGCGAGGCGGGGGCCAGTTCAGCTGGCGGCGGGCGAGGAGGTGGACGTGGAGGTGGGGCACGGTCTCGCAGGCGTCGGGGCCGTGGTTGACGACGAGGCGGAAACCGCGCGCGAGCTGTAGTTTTTTCGCCACTACACCGGCGGCGAGCAGAAGATGGCCGAGGACGGCCTGGTGGTCCGGAGTGGCGTCCCCGACGCGTGGGATGACGACCTTCGGGATGATGAGCAGGTGGACGGGGGCCTGGGGCTGGATGTCGTGGATGACGATGCAGTGTTCGTCCTCGTGCTCGATGCGGGCGGGAATCTCGCGGGCGATGATGCGTTCGAAGAGGGTGGGCATGGCGGAAAGCCGCGTGGAGCGGCTTTCCGAATGACGAATGACGAACGACCAATGACCAATTAAAATTTTACCCGCGCGGCGCGCGCAGGGCGGGCGTCAGAGAAAGAGCAGGCGGAGGTCGGAGTCGGGGCGGGTGCGGGCGGCGGTGAGATCCTGCACGTAGGCGAGGGCGTCGGCGTAGGCGCGGCGGCGGGCGGGGGTGGGGCGGCGGTCGAGGGGGAGGAAGGCGGCGCGGAGGTTGGTGACGAGCACGGTGGCCTCGCGATGGGGCGCGAGGCGCTTGAGCCCGGCCATGAGCTCGGCGCGGGCGAAGAGCGGGGTGGCGGACGTGAGGGTGGCGAGGGCGTCCCAGTGGAAAAAGCCGTGGCCGGGCTGGCCGGCGAAAAACTTGCCGAGGAGGCGGGCGGCGGCGGCGGTGAAGGCGGCGTCGTAGCGGGCGGCGAACTCGGGGTGATCGCGGGTCTGGGCGGCGAGTTCGGCGAGGCTAAAGGTGATGGCCTCCTGGATCTGGCGGGCGAGGTAGAGGTCGTCGCCGGTGAGGCGGGCGAAGAGGGCGTTGATGAAATGCAGGCGCCGGACCTCTTCGCGGGAGACGGCGGGGGGCATCAGGCGGAGCTACCGTAGTATTTCTTGTAGCTGCGGTAGTAGCGGTAGTTGGAATAATACTCGATGCGGCGGCTGCTGAGACCGTTGAGCACGACGCCGAGGATCTCGTTTTTGCCCTGGCGAAGGGCCTTGATGTAAAGGCGGATGTGTTTGCGGAGAGCGCGGTTGAAGCGGCAAACGTAGAGAACCTCGTCGGTGGACTCGGCGATGAGCAGAGAATCGGTGACGGCACCGAGCGGCGGGGAGTCCACGACGACGAGCTCGTATTCGCGTTTGAGGCGGTCGATGAGCTGGGTGAAGGCGGGGCTCTCGAGCAGTTCGGTGGGGCTCTTGGAGCGGCCGCCGGAGCGCAGGAGATCGCAGTTTGGACCGATGGAAATGATGCCGAGGTCGGGGTTGGTGGCGAGGGGGCCGCCGTCGAGTTTGGCGCCGGCTTGGAACCAAGTGAGAAGGCCCTGCTCGTTGGGTTGCTCGAAGTGGCGGTGGAGCATGGGGCGACGGAGGTCGCAGTCCACGAGGAGGGTCTTTTTGCCGTGGCGGGCGAAGGCGCCGGCGAGGTTGGAGGAGACGAGGGTCTTGCCTTCGCCCGGGATGGTGGATGTGACGAGGATGGCCTTGGGGAAATCGAGCTTGGAGTGGATTTTCACCGAGCTGTAGACGCCAAGGAAGGACTCGGAGCCGTGCTCGCTCTTCTGGTCGAGGGCCAGGCGGTATTTCTCGCGGTCGGAGAGGCTGGAGAGGTCGGGAATGATGCCGAGAAGGCTGGAGCCGATGTAGTGTTCGACGTCCCAGGCGGACTTGATGCGGTCGTCGATGAAGGAGAGGCCGAAGGCGACGCCGAAGAACACGGCCAGGCCCAGCAGGATGGAGGTGCGGGTGATGGCGGAGATATTCGGGGTGAAGGGGCCGCCGGCGGGCAGGGCGGGGTCGAGCGGGCGGACGGGGATCTTTTCCAGACTGCTGGAGGTGGTGGCTTGGGTGAGGCGGTTGAGGATCTCGGCGTATTGGTTCTTGGCGTTGTTGGCGGCGGTCTCGAGGGACTTGAACTCGACGCCGAGATCGCGGAGGCGGAATTGTTCGCGCTCCTGGGCGTCGTATTCGCGCTGGAGGGAGAGTTCGCGCTCGCGGGCCTTGGCGAGGCTGGCGTCGAGGTCGGCGATGGCGAGTTCGACGGCTTTCTGGAGCTGGGCCTGGGCGATGGTGATCGAGTTGGCGAGGTCGATCATGCGCGGGTGGCGCTCGAGGTAGCGTTCGGAAAGGACGGACTGGGTGCGGGCGAGCTCGGAGAGTTGGGCGCGGAGGCCGGGGACGGTGCCGTGGTTGGCGATGTAGGAGAGTTCGATGAGGTTTTTGCCTTCGGCGCGGAAAGCGTTGACCTGGTTGGCGAGGTCTTCGGTGGCGAGGCGATCGAGGCGGGCGGACTGGAGGGCGGCGTTGACGCTTTTGAGGCGGTCGCTGACGATGTTCACGCTGTTGTCGAGGGACACCAGGTTGTTCTTCTCCATGTAGGCGAGGAGCTTCTGGTCGGCGTTGGTGGCCTCGTCGCGAAGCTCCTTGGCGCGGGTCTGGAGGTATTCGACGGCGTATTCGTTTTTGCCGCCGATGCTTTCCAGCAGGTAGGCCATGAACTGGGAGACGTAGCGGTTGGCGATGAGGGCGGCGGCCTGGGGATCGCGGTGGGTGGCGCTTACGTTGACGAGGAAGCTGTTGCGGACGGCCTGGACGGTGATGCCGCCGACGAGGGAGCCGACGCCGGGGGGAGATTGGCCGGGCTGGAGTTCGGCGAGGTAGGGTTTTTGGAGGACCTTGATTTCGTCGGGGGTGAAGGAGGCGATGACCTTGTTGCGCAGGGTGGCGGAGGTCATCACCTGGAGGTAGGTGTTGAGCTCGATGTCGCTGTTGATCGAGGTGTCGACGACCTGCTGGCTGGTGACGACGGTCTCTGGCTTCTCGATGCGCATCGAGGCGGTGCTCTGGTAGAGCGGGGTGGCGCGGGATTTGACGTAGGCGAAGCCGATGGCGACGAGGAGGGCGAGGGGGAGGGCGATCCAGAAGCGTTCGCGGACGATGATGTAGTAGTCGCGCACGGTGCGACGCTCGATCACGTCCTCTTCTAGCGCGGCGTTGGAGCGCGAGGAGTTGGGGGCGGGAGGAGTGGGCGTGGCGTCGGCCATGTGAGCGGGTTGAGTGGGTGGGAGGGGCGCGAAGGGGCGTCCGGTGATTTTAGATGAGGCGTTCGGGGACAAAGATGATGTCGCCGGGTTCTAGGATGAGGGAGTTGTCGGAGACGTTGGCGCCGCGGCGGCCCTTGATGAGGCTTTCGACGTCGACCTCGAAGTTGCGTTTGGTGCCGTCGGGGCTGATGCGGGTGATGCGGACGGCGGTGCCTCTGGCGGTGTCGGTGAAGCCGCCGGCGCGGGTGACGAGTTCGAGGATGGTCATGCTGGCCTCGATGGGAAGGGGATAACGGCCGGGGGAGCGGACCTGGCCTTGGATGGAAACTTCGCGGGCGGCGTATTCCTCGACGCTGATGGTGACGCGGGGGGCGCGAAGGAAGCGGCCGTCCTGGTAGGCTTTTTCAATGGCGGTCTGGGCGTCGCCGACCTTGAGGCCGGAGATGGCGACCTCGCCGACGAGGGGGAGGTTGATGCGGCCCTGGGAATCGATGCGGGCGATGATGGAGAGTTCTTCCTCCTGGAAAACGGCGACGCGGATGCGGTCGGTGTTGGTGAGGACGTATGCGGCGGAGGTGGTGGTGCCGGAGGCGGGACGCGGGGTGGAGGAGGCGGCCTCGACCTCCTGGGCGCGCAGGGAGGGGCCGAAGAGGCCGGCGCAGGCGAGGAGAACGAGGAAGAGGCGGGTGAGAGCGGAAGGCATGACAACGGAAAACTACCAGCGAGTGGACACGGTGACACCGGCGGAGTGTCGCTCAAAGACGAAGGAGGACAGATTGGAGGTGTTTTGGGTGTAGCCGTAGTTCAAAGATACGCTGAGGTGTTTGTTGACGGTGTAGTTGGCGCCGAGGCCGAAGCTGTAATTGGTATCGGAGCGATCCTGATTGTTAAAGCCTTCGGTGAACGTGTTGGTGGCGCCGGAGTAGCCGCTGATATAGCGGGTGTGGCCGACGCCCAGGTTGGCGCTGGTGGAAAACTTGACGGTGTGGGTGAACTGGCCGCTGAGGTCGAGGCTGGTCGTCTGGGTCTGGAAGTTGGTCGAGGTGGTGCTGAAGTCCTGGCTGAGGACGAGCGTGTAGCTGATTTTCTGGCTGGCCGGCCAGGTGGCGGAGACCGAGGCGTAGAGGCCGTCGTTGGTGTCTTCGGGGATGGGGGCGGGGAACTCGCTGACTCGGTAGGTCCAGCCGACGCGCGCGCCGCCGCTGAGTTTGCTGTAGATGCGACCGTTTACGCCGACGTAGACACTGTGGTCGTTGCTGGTGGAAGTGGCGGACGTCTCGCTGGTGCGGTAGCGATGGCCGACCATCAGGTCGCGGTCGGAGCGCCAGTTGTAGAACAAATCGGTGCCGATCGTGTAGGTGGTGAGGTCGGCGAAGCCGGCGGGGCCGTCATTGTCCACGTAATCGAGGATGGACCAACCGATGTTGCCGGCGAAGGAGTAGCGCTCGATGACGGGGTAGCGGTAATTGAGATTAACGTTGTGATTCCACGACTCGGTGCGAAGGCCGATGGTGGGGTCGGCGCGGACGTCGCGCTTGGTGTTGAACTGCATGGCGCCGGTGGTGCGGCCGGTGCCTTTGGACAGCTCGAGCGAGGCGGAAGGGTTGAGGAAATCCTCGTCGGTGAAGGTGCTGAAGCGACCGAAGTTCCAGCCGAGGTTGGCGTTGACGCCGATGAGGCCGGCCTTGCGCGAATACTCGAGACCCGCGCCGCCGGTGATGACGACGTCGGCGTTGTCGCCCGTGCCGCTGGTGAAGACGTTGGAATCGTAGCCGGCGCCGACGAAGGCGGTGACGTAGACCTGGTCGCGGCCGTCGTTGAGGCGCAGGAGGGCGTGGGCGCTCGGGACGGCGCAGAGCAGAAGCAGGGCCGCGGCGGCGGAGCGCGCGGAGGTGCTGGAGCGGTGGCGTCGAGACATCGGGCGGCGGTGGGGCGCGTCAGGGGGCGCGAGCGGGGCTCACGATGGGACCGACTTCGGTGGGGTCCTCGGGTTCGACGACGACGGCTTCGAGGGTGTCGGCCTCGGTCTGGCCGAGCACTTCACGGTCGGCGATGTCGAAGTAAACCTTGCTGCGGGCCTGGCAGGCGCTGTTGACCATGTCGCCCAGCGGTTCGAGTTGTTCCTGGGGTATGGGCTGAATGGTGATGATCGGGGGCTGGTTCACTCCGCGCGGGGTGATGATGGCTTGCTGGCCGGGCTGGAGCGTCTCGCCGCCGGCCATGTTGTCGCCGCGGAGGGTGACCGCGCCTTCGAAGAGGCTGATGGTGGTGGAATTGTCGTCGATCTGCATGGCCACCTTCTGGGTGCTCTGGCTGAGCACGTTGACGCTGGCGTGGGGCGTGTTGTAAACCATGGAGCTGCCGGCGACGAGTTTGCTGGTGCAGAGGCCGACTGAGCCGCGGCTGACGCGGTTGCGGGTCTGGGAAACGGAGGGCTCGGTGTCGAGGTCGGTGCGGTTGGGCTCGAAGGGCTCCTGGACGAAGCGATCCACGCTCATCTTCGTGTCGGGAGCGAAATACAGCCCGGCGCCATTGGACATGACGAGGGCGTTGGCGGAATCAGGCTTGGTCTCGATGACGGTGCCCTCGGCGTCGAAGACGGATTTCTCGGTGAGGTCCTCGATTTTTTCGCCAGTGTTGACCTGAGCAAAGCCCTTCACCTCAGCGACATAAAACTTGCTGGTGGGGCTCTGGCGTTTGGAGGAGCCTTGGGCAAACGCAGGGGAAACGGCCGCGCCAAGGGCGAGACCGGTCAGGAGGATAGCCTTGTTGCGCATGTTATTAGTAATAGGATTGTAATTCCTTTTCACAAGCGCACGTCCCGCTTCGCGAAATCATACGTAGAATAGGCCTACTGGATAGGGTGTAGGCCCTATACGAATAGGGACAATTAGGTAATCACGATATTCAGGATTTTTCCCGGGACGTAAACGATACGTTTGAGCTCCTTGCCGGCGAGGTGGGGTTGGGCGTCGGGGTGGGCCTGGACGGCGGCGACGGCTTGATCTTGGGTGGCGCCGACGGGCAGGAGGAGTTCGGCGCGTTTCTTGCCGTTGATCTGGACGACGACCTTGAGCTCGGAGGCGATGAGTTTGGCGGGGTCGAAGGCGGGCCAGGGGGCCTGGCCAACGGAGGCGGCGAGGGCGGTGCCGCCGACGCGGGCCCAGAGCTCCTCGGCGAGGTGGGGGGCGAAGGGGGCGAGCAACTGGAGGAAAGCGAGGGCGTCGCGGCGGGCGATGCGCTCGGCTTTTTGCCAGGCGTTGACGAAGATCATCATCGCCGAGATGGCGGTGTTGAAGCGCAGGCCGGCGATGTCTTCGCCGACTTTTTTGATCGTCTCGTGGAGGAGCTTGGCGAGATCGGCGGGGGTGGCGGAGGCGTCGTCGGAGAGTTTGGGGTGGGCGGCGCCGGTGTCTCGCTCGATGCACTCGCGCCAGACTTTTTGGAGGAAGCGGTGCACGCCCTCGATGCCGGAGGGGTTCCAGGGCTTCATGGCCTCGAGGGGGCCGAGGAACATGAGGTAAAGGCGGAGGGTGTCGGTGCCGTGGCTGCGGATGATGTCGTCGGGGTTGGCGACGTTGCCGCGGGACTTGGACATCTTTTCGCCGTCTTCGCCGAGGATGATGCCCTGGTGGAAGAGCTTGGTGAAGGGCTCGGGGGTGGGAACGACGCCGAGGTCGAAGAGGACCTTGTGCCAGAAGCGGGCGTAGAGGAGGTGGAGGACGGCGTGCTCGGCGCCGCCGACGTATATGTCGGGGCCCTTCCAGTAGTCGAGGGCGGCGGGGGCGGCGATGGCGGCGTCGTTTTTCGGGTCGAGGTAGCGGAGGTAATACCAGCAGCTGCCGGCCCACTGGGGCATGGTGTTGGTCTCGCGGCGGGCGAGGACGTAGTGCGCGGCGGGGCGTGCGTCGGAGGCAGGCACGGCGTGGCCGGTGGCGGCGTCGAACCAGATGTCCACCCAGTCGGTGATGGCGGCGAGCGGGCTCTCGCCGGTGCCGGTGGGCTGGTAGGAGCGGACCTCGGGAAGGGTGAGGGGCAGGGAGGCCTCGGGCACGGGCAGGGCGTAGCGAGTCTGGCCGTCGATGACGCAGGTCACGGGCTCGGCAGGCAGGGGCAGGGCGATGCCGGCGGCCTTGGCGTGGGCAGTGGCGGCGGCGTAGTCGTCGGCGTTGACCCAGACGAGCGGGAAGGGCTCGCCCCAGTAGCGCTGGCGGGAGAAGAGCCAGTCGCGGAGCTTGTAGTTGACGGTGGCCTGGCCGCGGCCGCGAGCGGCGAGGTCGGCGGTGATTTTCTTCTTCGCCTCCTCCCAGCGCAGACCGGAGTAGCCGTCGGAGTGGACGAGGACGCCGTCGCCGGTGTAGGGCAGCTTCGTAGTGGAATTTCCATTACGACCCTCGGCGTGGTCTGGCTCGATGACCTGGACGACGGGGATGTTGAACTTCTGGGCGAAGGCGTAGTCGCGCTCGTCGTGGGCGGGCACGGCCATGATGGCGCCAGTGCCGTAGCCCATGATGACGTAGTCGGCGATCCAGACGGGGATCTTTTGGCCGTTGACCGGATTGATGGCGAAGGAGCCTGACCAGACGCCGGTCTTTTCGCCCTTGGCGAGGTCGGTGCGCTCGAGGTCGCTCTTCGCGGCGGCGAGTTTGCGGTAGGCGGCGACGGCCTCGCGCTGGGCGGGGGTGGTAAGGGCGTCGGCGAGCGGGTGCTCGGGCGCGATGACCATGAAGGTGGCGCCGAAGAGGGTGTCGGGGCGGGTGGTGAAAACCTTCAGGTCGCCGAGGGCGGAGTTTTCGAGGGCGAAGAGAATCTCGGCGCCCTCGCTGCGGCCGATCCAGGCCTCCTGCATGCGCTTGGTGGAGTCGGGCCAGTCGACGAGTTTGAGGTCCTGGAGCAGGCGCTCGGCGTAGGCGGTGATGCGGAGGACCCACTGGCGGAGCGGTCGGCGCTCGACCGGGTGTTTGCCGACCTCGGAGACGCCGTCGATGACCTCCTCGTTGGCGAGCACGGTGCCGAGGGCGGGGCACCACCAGACGGGTTTCTCTTCCACGTAGGCGAGGCCCTTCTTGAAGAGCTGGAGCCAGATCCACTGGGTCCAGCGGAAGTAGCGCGGATCGGTGGTGTCGACCTCGCGTTCGAAATCGTAGGAGACGCCGATGGCCTTGAGCTGGCGGCGGAAGGTGGCGACGTTTTCGATCGTTACCTCGCGCGGGTGTCGGCCGGTTTTGACCGCGTAGTTTTCGGTGGGCAGGCCGAAGGCGTCCCAGCCGATGGGGTAGAGGACGTTTTTGCCCTGGGCGCGCTGGTAGCGGGCGAGGATGTCGGTGATGGCGTAGTTCTCGCAGTGGCCGAGGTGGAGGCCGGCGCCCGACGGGTAGGGGAACATGTCGAGCACGTAGTATTTGGGCTTCGACGGATCGATGGCGGGGGTGCGGAAGGTGGCGGTGTCCGACCAGAATTTTTGCCAGTGGGGCTCGATTTGGAGGAAGTCGTAGTCGGTGCAGGTCGTGGCCATGGCGGGAAGGATACGGGAAGGAAAAGGTCACAGCAAAGCCCGCCGCCCCGAGGCGGGTCAATGATGGAGGCTCGCGGGGCCCGGGCCGGGCGGGGCCGGGTCAGGCGGAGGATTCCTCGGCCTCGAGGAAGGCGCGCAGGCCCTTCTCGGCGCCGAAGAGGACGAGCACATCGTCTTTGCGGAACGGGTCGTCGAGGGCGGGGAGGCCGAGGGTGCGGTAGGCGACGGGCGAATCGGGGTCGGCGGGCAGTAGGCCGGAGAGGAGTGTTTTCTCGGGTCGCTTGATGGTGACGAGGCGGACCTGGTGTTTTTTAAACAGGTCAGCGCGCGAGGAGATGGAAGCGCCGACGAGAAAGGGCGGCACGGCGGCCTCGACGAGGGCGTGGCCGCTGCCGAGATCGATGCCGTCGACGGCGCCGCGCATGAGCAGGGAATGGGCGAGGCCGCGGGCGGCGAACTCCTCGGGAACGACGAGGCGCTCGACCTTGAGCAGGCGCAGGAGGCGCGCGTGCATGGGGGACAGCACGCGGCAGACGAGGCGGCGGGCGCCGAGCTCGCGGGCGCGCATGGTGAAGGCCATGGAGGACTCGAAGTCGTCGCCGATGGCGATGATGACGGCGTCCATCTCGGAGAGCGGGAAACGGCCGAGAACGGAGCTGTCGGAAAACTCGATGACGGCGGCGGCGGCGACCTCGTCCTTGATGGCGGAGATGTTGTCCTCCTTGCGGTCGAGGGCGACGACCTCGGCTCCGAGTTGGGCGAGTTGGATGGCGAGGTTGCGGCCGAAGACGCCGAGGCCGACGATGAGGCATTTCATGGGAGAAGGAGGATGGGCGGCGGGTGGTGGTGCGCGGGTCGTCAGCTGAGCACGATGGTGGTCTCGGGCAGGCGGAGGCCGGTGGGTTCGCGGCGCGGAATGAAGGCGAGGAGAAAACCGAGCACGCCCACGCGGCCGACCAGCATGGCGAAGCTGAGGACGAGCTTGGCGGGATCGGACAACTCGGCGGTGACACCGCGGGAGAGGCCGGTGGTGGCGACGGCGCTGACCGCCTCGAAGACGAGGGCGGCGGGTTCCATTTCCGGGTGAAGGACGAGCAGGGCGAGGGAAACGGCGGTGGTGAAGGCCACGGCGACGAGGATGATGGAGAGGGCGCGGTTGGCTAGTTCGTCGGGCAGGCGGCGGCCGAAGGCCTCGATGTCGCGCCGGCCGAAGAGCACGCGGCGGAGAGAAAGCAGGGCGACGGCGAGGGTGGAGGTCTTGATTCCGCCGGCGGTGGAGGCGGGGCCGCCGCCGACGAACATGAGGAACATGAGCCAGGCGGCGGTGGCGGGCAGCAGGGCGTCCATGGGGGTGACGTTGAAGCCGGCGGTGCGGGCGCTGGACGCGTAGAAGAGGGCGGTGAGCCAGGGGGAGCCGGCGGCGGCGGCGCCGGGCTGCGCGGCCAGGGCGTATTCGGTAAGCCAATACACCACGGTGCCGACGACAAGCAGGCCGCCGGTGGTGACGAGCACGACGCGGCTGTTGGCGGTGAGACGGGGCGGGGTGGCGAGGCGCAGCCCCAGGCGGCGGCGCGCGGAGGCGAAGGTGAAGTCCCAGAAATTTTTCACCACCGGGTAGCCGAGGCCGCCGAGGATGATCACCGGAATGATGGAGAGGATGAGGCCGTGGTTGGCGGCGAGGACGGGCTCGGAGAGGCCGGCGGAGAGGGTGGAGAAGCCGGCGTTGCAGAAGGCGGAGACGGAATGGAAGAGGGCGAAGAATGCGAGGTTGTCGGGCGCGCCCGGCACCCCGGACAGGCTGGTGTAGATGGCCACGGCGCCCACGGCCTCCACCCCGAAGGTGAAGGCGACGATGACGGCGAGGACGCCGCCGATCTGGCCGATGTTCTCCTCGCTAAGCAGGTCGGAGAGGTCGATGCGGCTGCGCAGCGATACACCGCCGGCCATGAAGTAGGCGAAGAAGTAGGTGAGCGTCATGACGCCCAGGCCGCCCAGCTGGATAAGGCCGAGCAGCACCCACTGGCCGTGGATGGTGAAGGTGGTGGAGACGTCCACCGGACTAAGGCCGGTGACGCAGACGGCGCTGGTGGCGACGAAAAGCGCGTCCACCCAGCTGATGCCGGCGTCGGTGGTGGCGTGGGGGGTCTTGAAAAGGAGGGTGCCGACGGCGATGAGGGCGCTGAAGCTCAGCAGAAGCACGAGGCCCGGAGTGAGAGTGCGGCCGCCGCTCCAACGACTATCGCGCAGGGCGCGCAGGCCCAGAGAAACGAGCACGGTGAGCTGGGCGCCGCCGAGGTAGAGAAGGGTGAGCGTGGCGGGCGAGAGGCCGGTATCCAGGCTGTCGAGCCAGGCCACGAACCGTCCGCCGAGCGCGACCTCCAGGAGCACGACGGCGGCGAGGAGCGCCTCGATCTTTCGAGAGCGCAGGTGGGCGAGGCGTCGCGGCGCGAGGGCGAAGCGGGCGGCCTCCTGGGCGGCGAAGAGCAGCAGGACGAAGTGGGTGAGGTTGGCGACGAGATCGCGGGTGGCGGGTTGCAGCGGGAAGCCCAGCACGAGGCCGAAAAGCACGAGGGTGCAGAGCCCGCAAAGCAGGAGCGATACGTCGAGCAGGCGCGCGGCGCGGGCGCGGGCCGAGTCGGATAAAAATGTGCGCACGATGCGGGTGCCGTCCACGGTCAACGCACCGAGCCGCCTTCGGGCACGGCGGACTCGAGCGCCTCCTCAACGGAAGTGACCCGACCGCCCTGGAAGACGACGCGCGTGCGGTCCTCGACCCGAGGCGTGTAGATGGGCTGGTAGTCGGGCGTGTAGATCACGCGCGGATTTTTGGAGCCGGGATCGGCGACGAATTCTCGGCGATAACCGACCAGGCGGGTGCCCTCGTATTGCTGCCAGCTAACGCTGTAGAGCCAGACGGAAGACGGGCCGGACGCGGTGGTGATCTCCTGCTTTTCGGTGGGGCGGCCGAGGGCGATGTAAACCATGTCGGGCGTGTCGCCGACGCGGATCTCGCGGCGTTCGAGGCGGGCGCGGGTATCGGCGTCGAGGGAGTCGAACACGCCGGCCTTTTCCTTGGCGCGGGACGCGAAGCTTTGGCAGCCCGCGAGCCAGCAGGCGGCGAGGACGAGGCCGAGTCGCAGCAGGAACGGGAGGACGGCGGGAGAGGCGCGCATGGTGGTGAGGATGGATGCGATCGAAGAACACGCAACGCGTTCAAGGCGTGGCGGGCGGCGTGCGGGGATCGCGGAAGCGGAGTCGCACGCTGGTGGCGGTGGCGGGGGTGGCGCCGGGCAGGGCGGGCACCAGGGCGAAGCCCTCGGCGGTGACGGTGCCGCCCACGAGGTTCTCCGACATGAGGAAAGTGCCCTCGAAGGGCACGGTGCGGGAGACGGTGCGGCCGGCGACGGTATCGGTCAGGCGGAAATCGCCGCGCAGGAAGCCGCTGCGGGTATCAAGCAGGCCGGTGAAGCGGGCGGGGTTGGCCGAGGCCTCGTCGGCGAAGAAGGCGATGGGGTTGCCGAAGGTGACGACGACGGCGTCGGGCAGGTTGCCGGCGGAGGACCCAAGCTCGGTATCGTCAAGAGAGAGCAGGGTGCGGCCGCGGGAGGCGTTGGAGGTGGTGGCAAAGCCGAAGTCGGCGAAGCTGCGCGGGAACCAAGGTTCGAGCCGGACGGTGAGACCGAGGGGCCCGAAGCCGGCGCGGTAGTTGGCGGACTTGGGCAGGGCGGGTTTGCTCCAGTAGGCCTCGAGGCCGTCGTCGCCGCGGATGGAGTGGCGCGGGTAGTCGAGGCGCGGGATGGTGAGCGGCAATCTGGCGCTGAGCACCGAGCCCGGGGCGGCACCGTGCGGGCGAAGGAAGAGGCGGAAGCTGGCGTCGCCCGCGCCGAGGAGCGAGGCGGTGAAGAGTGATCCGTCGGCGAGCTTGCCCTTGAAGTTGAGCCGGCCGTCCGGGCGGGTGGGAGCGAGGCCGTAGCCGCTGCCGGCGGGGAAGGGGCGGGCGGAATCGGGCGAGGGGTCGACGGGCGAGGTGAAGGCGAGGTTGTAGGCGGAGACGTTGGACCACGGGGCGGTGGAGGAGCTCGAGTAGGTGACGAGGCGGACGCCGGGGTTGCCGACCTGGTCGCCGTCGTCGAAGACGGAGCGGGCGGCGGCGAGCGGGGCAAAGGCGCCGGTGGCGGTGGCGCGGGACTCGAGCCCGACCGTCAGGATACCGGTGGAGGTGATCTGGAAATCGACCAGGCGGTAGGCGCG
>JALOTV010000055.1 GCA_025457685.1 Opitutaceae bacterium | reverse complement strand
GCTGCACATCCTTGAGCACGGTTTCGGAGCCCACTCCCCAAGCGACGAAGCCACCTGCGACCGGTTCAAGGTCCTAACCCTTTCGTTCTTTCGTGATCAACTCGTGATACACACCCAATTCCTGAAGCCGCGAACTTCAGGAGTGTTAGTTGAAGCTGGACCTGACGGGGCCGCCCATGTGGTGGCCCCGTCTTGTTTTTTTAGGGCAAACGCCGCTCAGGCGTTGCGGTCCGGCCCCGTCGCGATTGCAGGTAGTGCATGACACGTTTTTGGCCAGGAGCCCGAATCGGGCTGGGGTTGATCGGGGCTTTTCTCGGCTGGGTGGGCACGGCCTGCGCCGCAAACGCCTCTGCTAATCGTAACCGGCGTCCGCCTGCACCGGAGCCGGCAGCCGTCGCCGCCACGCTCGCCGCGCCGGAACGCGCGGTGGTGCAGATCCTCACCTCCAGCCAGGTGCCGCTCTACGACGCGCCTTGGCGTTTTCGTCCGGTGCAGCGCTCCACCGGCACCGGTTTTGTGATCGAGGGCGGCCGCATCCTGACCAACGCCCATGTCATCGCCTGGGCCAAACAAATCCTCGTCCGTCGTTACCAGGATCCCCAACTCCTCCCCGCCCGCGTGGTCTTCGCCGGCCACGACTGCGACCTCGCGATTCTCGAGCTCGAAGATCCCGCCGGGCTGAACGGCATCACGCCGCTCGCGCTCGGAGAGTTGCCGCCCGTGCAATCCACCGTCGTGACCTGCGGCTATCCGGCGGGCGGCGACCAGATCTCTTTCACTCGCGGCGTGGTCTCGCGCATCGAGGTGCAGCCCTACGCCCACCCCGGCAATCGCGCCCTGCTCGCGGTGCAGACCGACGCGGCGATCAACCCGGGCAACAGCGGAGGCCCCGTCTTGCAGGACAACCTCGTCGTCGGCGTGGCCTTCCAAGGCATGCCGGGCCTGCAAAACGCGGGCTTCTTCATCCCGCCCGAAGTGGTGCGCCACTTTCTGCGCGACGTCTCGGATGGCCGCTACGACGGCGTGCCGCTCGCCGGGGTGAGCTTCGAGCCCCTGCAAAATCCCACCTATCGCCGCCACCTCGGCCTGCCCGCCAACGGGGAGCTCGGCGCACGCGTGGATTTTCTGCGCGCCGACAGCCCCGCCGCACGGGTGCTGCGCCCCGACGACGTGTTGCTCTCCATCGGAGGCGTCGAGGTCGGCAGCGATGGCATGATCCTCTATCGCGGCAACCGCGTGTCCGCCTCGGCCGCCTTTCAACAAGTCCAGGCCGGCGAGACCCTCCGGCTGAAACTCTGGCGGGATAGCGCCCCGCTGGAGGTGGACGTCACGCTCGAGGCCTACGACGGCGACCGCCTCGCCGGACGCCAGCACGACGTGCTGCCCCGCTACACCATCCACGCCGGCCTGGTGTTCACCTCGTTGAGCGCCAACTACCTCGCGACCGTCGGCCAGCCGGGGCGCGATCCGCTCTGGCCCGACCTCGCCCGCCTCACCTACGAACTCCACCACCGCGACGCCGAGGATCCCGCCTCGGCCCGGCCCGAGCCCGTCGTCCTCGCCGGCGTGCTGCCCCACCCGGTCAACGCCGACTTCGGCCTGCGCGGCCGCGCCCTCGTCAACCGCATCAACGGCGTGCGCATCGAGCGCCTGGAGGACGTGCGCCGCGCTCTCTCCGAGCACACCGGCGAGCGCCACCTGATCGATTTCGAAGGACCCGAGCACGGCCCGCTGGAGGCCCTGGACCGGGCGGCCGCCGAGCGCGCCCACGCGGAGATCCTCCGCACCTATAACATCGTCGCCGATCACCGCCTCTGAGCCGCCCGCCGCCCCTCCCATGCTCTTCGTCCTCTTTCCCGCCCTCGCCTCCCGCCTCCGCCCCGCGTGCGCCTGGCTCGCGCTCGGACTCGTCGCGGTCGCGTCCGCGTCCGCCCAGGCGCTCCTCGCGCCCGACTGGTCGCGCTCCCTCGTGAACATCGAGGTGACCTACAAGCTCCACGACGCCCTCCAGCCGTGGAACGATCCCACCCGCGCCATCCGCAAACACGGCCTCGTGATCAGCCCGGACGAGGTGCTCACCACCGCCCAGTATCTGCCCACCCACACGCTCGTGCGCCTGCAAAAAGGTGGCCGCGGCCGCTGGTATGACGCCCGCGTTAAGTGGTGGGACGCCCAGTCCAACCTCGCCCTGCTCACCACCGCCGCCCCCGATTTCTGGACCGGCCTGCAACCCGCCGCGCTCGCGACCGACGCATCCCGCGCCGCCGGGCTGGAGATCGTGCGCTGGCGGGACGGCAACCTGGAAAACCGCCGCGTCGAGTTCGGGCGCTACACCGTTGCGGACGGCACGCTGGGCTTTGCCCCCCATCTTCTGCTTGAGGTAGGCACGGACCTCACCGGCCTGGGCTGGTCGGAAATCGTGACCCGCGGCAGCAGCGTGGTGGGCATGACCACCTACGCCGGCACCCGCACCGCCGGCGTGCTCCCGGCGGCCTTCATCCGCCGCGTGCTTCAGGCGTATCGGGATAACAAATACACCGGCCTCGGCTATTTCGACTTTGTGTGGCAGCCCGGCGCCAACCCCGCCCTGCTCGCCGAGCTCGGCCTGCCCGGAGCGCCGCGCGGCGCGGTGGTGCAGGCGCCCGGCAAGGAGTCCGATCCGGCCAAGGCCCCCAAGGTCGGCGACATCCTGCTGGAGATAGACGGCTTCGCCATCGACAGCGAGGGCGACTACCTCGATCCCGACTTCGGCCACCTCCAGCTGGAGAATCTGCCCAACCGCGCCCACTTCGCCGGCGATACCCTGCGCATGAAGGTGCGGCGCGGCACCGAGGAGCTGACGCTCGACTACACCATCCCCAAGGCCGACTTCGCCGACGAACTGGTGCCGCGCGAGCTCTTCGACACGCCACCCGCCTACGTCGTCGCGGGCGGGCTCGTGTTTCAGCCCCTGTCACAATCGTTCCTGCGCGGCTGGGGCGAGGAATGGCGCAAGTTCGCGCCCTTCCGTCTGCAATACTACCAGTTCGCCCCCGCCGGCGATGAACGCGACGCGCTCGTCGTCCTCACCGGCGTGCTCCCCGACGAGGCCAACCTCGGCTATCAGGACGCGGCCATGCTGGTCGTGGATCGCGTAAACGGACGCGCCGTGGCCACTCTCGCCGACCTCGTCGCGGCGCTGAAAACGCCTTCGGAGGGCGACGTGCACCGCATCGAATTCATGCGCGGCCGAAACCTGCAACGCATCCTCCTCGACGCCGCGACGCTCGACGCCGCGACCGCCCGCGTGGTCGAGCACTACGGCATCCCCGCCGCCACCCGGCTCTGAAGAGCGGACGAGGAGGTCAGAGCGATGCCTTGATCGCATCCAGCAGCGCGCGGGAGATTTTTTCGTCCCCAAACACGCCCACCCGGATGCGAATGAGCGTGGTGGCATCGCCGTCCTTGGTCACCATCACGTCGATTTTTTTATCCATCGCGGTGCGGGCGATGAACTGGCCGGAGATCGCGTCGCTGCGCTCGCTCACGAGGCTGTATTGCATGCGCCGCACGCCGGCCTGCGTCGCGCGCAGGGAGCGCTCGTAACCGGCTGGCAGGGTCGCCTCCAAGTCTCCGCGCACGTAGGCCACCGTGCCACCGGCGGCGGCGCCGACGGCCACCAGCACGCAGCCGGACTGCACACAAAACACCAGCGCGCACAACACGGCGGCGGACGCGCGAAAAAAGGCACGGGGTTGCATGGCGGGAATCAACTTCCCGTGCGCGTCCCCGCAACTTCACGAGCTGCGCGGAACCGAACTTTTACCCTCGGTTGATAGCCGTCACCCGAAGCGCGTGCTCAGCGGGTGTTCAAGCGCTGCGCAGCCAGCCGTCGATGGCCTCGTCCACCGCGGCCATTTCCGCGTCGGTGCCGATGCTGATGCGCAGGAAACTCGCGGTCAGCGGGTGGCTCGGGAAGGCGCGCACAAGGATGCGGCGCGAGAGGAAAAACTCGTAGAGCGACTTCGCCACCGCCGGCCCGGTCTCGCCCTTTGCGTTCTTCGGCTCGGTGAAGAGGAAGTTGGTCTGGCTCTCGTAGGTGAACCAGCCGCGCGTCTGGGTGAGCTCGCCGAACCAAAAATCGCGGGTGCGGATGATTTTTCCGATGATGGCGTCGTAATAACCCGTGTCGGTCAGCGCGGCGTGGGCGCCGGCCTGGCTGAGGCGGTTGACGTTGTAGCTGTCGCGCACGCGGTCGAGCAGGTCGATGATCTCGGGGTGCGCAAGGGCGTAGCCGACGCGCAGGCCGGCGAGCCCCTGGGCCTTGGAGAGCGAGCGGGTGATGACGAGGCGCGGGTGGGCGGCGAGCAGGCCCACGGCGTTTTCGCGCGCGAAAGGCGCATAGGTCTCGTCGAGCACGAGCACGCCGGGGAAACGCGCGAGCAGGGCGGCGATCTCTGTATTGGAAAAACCGATACCGGTGGGCGCGTTGGGCGAGGTGAGGAAACAGGCGCGGGCGGACGTGGCGGCGAGTTCCTCGACCGGCAGCTTCATGGAGCGGTCAAAGTCCACCGGCGCGCAGCGTCCGTCCTGGATGGCGACGAGCACGGGGTAGAGCGAGTAGCTCGGCAGAGTGAAGGAGGTGGGCGCGGCGGGCCCGCCAAAGACGCGCACGAGCAGGTTGAGCACGTCGTCGGAGCCATTGCCGATGAGCACGTTCGCCTCGGTGAGGCCGTGGCCGTGGAGCTTGGCCACGAGCTGGCGCAGCGGGGCGGCCTTGGGGTTGGGGTAGAGGCGCAGTTTTTCCCCGCCCTCGGCGAGCTCGGCGGCGATGGCGGCGGCCGCGCGCGGGCTGGGCGGATAGGGGCACTCGTTGGTGTTGAGCTTCACCCAGCCGGGCTCGGTGGGCTGAAGGCCGGGCGTGTAGGCGTGCATGGCCGCGACATGCGGCAGGGCGAGGGCGGAGAGTTCGGACATGGAGAAAAGGAGAACGACAGAGCGACAGAAGACAGAGCGGCAGACAATGAAAGGCAGCGCGCGGAATTCCGACGCTGCCGTTCTGTTCTCTGTCGTTCTGTCGCTCTGAGGCTGCGGAGCCGCCTCAGAGCGCGCGGACCTTCACGCTGCGGCCGTGGGCGTCGAGTTTCTCGAGCGCGGCGAGGGCGGTGGCGATGGGCGCGGCCTTCTTGATCGAGGGCTTGTCGTATTTAAGCACGCTGGTGCGGCGCATGAAGTCGGCGATGCGCAGCCCGCTGAAGAATCGGCCCGCGCCGCCGGTGGGCAGCACGTGGCTGGGACCGGCCGCGAAATCGCCGACCGCGGTCGGGGTATGGTTGCCCAGCATGATGGCGCCGGCGGTGGTGATGGTTTTGAGGAGGGTCTTTTGCAGGCTCTCCTTCACCATCAACTCGAGGTGCTCTGGCGCGACGTAGTTGGCCACGCGGGCGATGTCCTCGGCGCTCTTGGCCACGATGCCGACAAAGCCCGTCGCCAAGACCTTGGCGATTTTCTCGGAGCGGCTGACAAACTTGAGCTGGGTGGTGAGCTCGGCGCGCACCTCCTCCAGCGTCGCGGCGTCGGGCGCGACGAGATACACCTTCTCGCGTCCGGAACCGTGTTCGGCCTGGGCCAGCAAATCGGCGGCGGCAAAGGAGAGATCGGCGCTGTCATCCACCACCACCATCACCTCGCTGGGACCGGGCAGGGAATCGACGCCGACGGTGCCGAAAACCTGGCGCTTGGCCTCGCAGACGTAGGCGTTGCCCGGACCAAAGATCTTGTCCACCGCGGGGATGCTGAGCGTGCCATAGGCGGCGGCGGCGATGGCCTGCACACCACCCACGCAATAAACCTCGTCGATGCCGACGAGATGCAGCGCGGCGAGAATGGCGTCGGACACCTTGCCAGATGCGTTGGACGGAGTGAAAACGGCGATCTCGGGGCAGCCGGCGATCTTGGCCAGCGTGGCGGTCATGAGCACGGTAGAGACGAGCGGCACCTCGCCGCCGGGCACATAGAGGCCGACGCGGCGAAGCGGGTAATAATTTTCACCGACTTGGGCGCCGTGGGGATTCTTCGCGGACCAGTTTTTGGGCAGGGATTTTTCGTTGAAAGAGACGATGGCCTCGTGCGCGCCGGCGAGCACCTTCAGGTCGGCGGCGGGCAGGCGCTTGGCCGCGGCGGCGATATCGGCGGGCTTGATGCGAAAGTCACGGGCGCGGAGCTTGGCGCCATCGAACTTGGCCGCGTAGTAGCCCACGGCCTCGTCGCCACGGTGACGCACGTCGGCGATGATGGCGGCCACGGCGTCGTGAATCTCCTTCGGCACGGTGGCTCCGCGGCAGAACGCGGCGATTTCGGACTCGAAGGTTTTGGAGGCGGACTGGAGGACGCGCACGGGGGGAATTCAGGTGGACGGTTGGCAGACGGAGACGAACAGACGTGAAGCCGCGAACATGGCACTCGCGTGCCAACGGCGCGAGCCGCGATTTTCTCCGGAGCCTCGCCAAAACAAAAAACGTCCCGTCCGCGAATGCGAACGGGACGCGTGGTGCCGCGCGTTGCGAGCGGGCCCTCAATCAGTCAAGGGCGGCAGCGCGAACAGGCTAGGATCGAGAGTGGGATTTACTTCCACGCTGCTGAAGAGAACCGTGATCACACGCTTGCTGCCATCAGGCAACGCATTGGTGGTGATGATCTTTTGCGGAAACCGCAACCCGCCGGAACGAATCTCCCCCTGCTCGCGGATGGAAGTGCCGCTGTCGGTCTCGGTGAGCATCAGGCGACCGGTGGCGATGTCGAAACTACGGGTGAAAACGATGCCCGGGCCGTGCACGAAGGCTAGTTTGCGGCAGGCCACGCCATCGACGGTGACGACTCCCTTGTCCTCGATGCGACCTCCGACCTTCTCAATATTGCCAAAGAACGAGAGATTCTCGAACGTATTGGCGCGCAGACGCTTGATCTGATCCGGCCCCAGCAGCGTGACTTGCCAGCGCGCGGGATCGGCAGGGTCGCTGACGCGTTGCCAGGCATCGTAGCCGTCCAACGCGGTGGTTTCGGTGCGTTGGTCGCTGGTCGCGGTGATGCGCTGGCGATCGGGTTTTTGAAATATGATCTCGAGCTGCGCCGTGCCCGGACTGGAGTTGGTGGAATCGGATACCTCGAGTTGCCCCACCATGCGGAGCGATTGCACGGCGTTTAAATCCGCATCGGAGCCAAGGTAGGCGCGTGCCTTGGCAATCACGGCGTCCTCGGCCTGTAAGCACGGCACCAAACCAAAACAAAGCAGGGTCAAAGGTATGCTAAGAAGGCGGGAAACTGGAATCATAAGGGAGAGCGGCTAGGGGGTGAGAAAGCGGTGAAGCCCCCGAGTTCCGGAGGCAAGGGTGGGCATAAAAAAAACGCAGGCACACCCGGGCAGGTCTGGCGACCGGACGCACTTTCCGCGCCCCCATTCTCAAGAACGCCTACCGCGATCAGCTCACCTCAGCTTTTGGCTTAGTAGAAAGCATCCTCACCTCAGCCTGCGTGGATTAGCAGACACGACTATCGCGTATCCCCTTTTTCAAAACCTCGACGGCCCAAGCCTACAGGGTATAGATGTAAATACTTGTGCAACATGATTAAAAGCAATTTGTGCACTATAGTGCGCTAATGGTTGACAAAGATTCATCCGCCCTGCACATAACTGCACATGTCAATCGATCAGGAAGAGATCGCCCGCACGCTTTCCGTGTCTCGCTCGACCGTCTCGCGCTCGCTATCAGGACATCCTTCGATTCATCCGGAGACGCGCGCCCGCGTCCTCGCCGCCGCGGCGGATCTCGGTTACCGCATGCGCGAACACAATCGCGGGCGGCGCGCCGCTCCTCAGCGCGTCTCGACCATCGGCGTGTTGATCGCCACCCCCTCTTTCGAAAACAGCCCCCACCCCGAGGCCGGTCAGGAAATGCTCGCGGGCCTGAGCGACGCCGCAGCCGCGCGCGACGCGATGCTCGACACCCATTTTGTGGATCCTGACGCGCTCCGTTCGTTGACGGATCCCGCATGTCGCCCTGCCGGCTGGCGCAGCCGCCAGTGGCGTGGCGCGGTATTGATCTACCAACACGCGCCCGAAGTCATTTCCAGCCTGGCCACGGATATGTCCGTGGTGTCCCTCGTTCACCAGTATGCCGCACCCGCGCTCGACTGCATCGACACGGATCCGGCGCACGGCATGGAGCTGCTTGTCTCGCGCCTGATGGCGGCCGGCCATCGTCGCATCGGTTTCGTCAACCGCGTGTATCGCGGCGAAGTCCAGCCTTCCTGGATTTACGCGCGCTTCGCCGGCTTCGTTCAGGCCTTGGTCAAGCAAGGGCAGACCTTTCTCGCCGAGGCCACGCTCAACGTTTTGCCCGGAGCGCACTTTTCCAACGAGCAACTCATCGACGAGGTGCTGCGCATACATCGTCAGCACAACGTCACCGCCTTCGTCTGCGGCGCCGACCACCAGGCTTACCATCTGATGCGCGGACTGACCGAACGCGGCGTGTCCGTCCCCGGCCAGATTTCGCTTACCGGGTTTGATGGCACTCCGGTGCCCGACGGCCTTCCCAAGCTCACCACCATCCGCAGCCCATTGCGCGAGCTGGGCGTCGCGGCCTTCCGTCGCCTCGTCAACCGCATACAGGACCCCGGCCAGCCCGTGCGCCACATCCTGCACCACGGGCGCTTCGTCGATGGCGATACCATCGCCCCTCCGACGGTCACCACCGGCTAAGGCCGTCGCGGCATCCGCTTTCTTCACAAACCCACCAACCCCACAAACAACATGCCTTCGAACCCCACCCTGATTCGTAGCGCTCTCGCTGCCTGCGCGTTCGCCGCCGTGACATACAGCGCGTCCGCAGAGGTGCTTTACTCGCAGAATTTCAACGAGCCCAACGCGACCACGCCGCTCTCCTCCTTCAGCTGGACAGTATTTCGCGGAGGCTCAACGCAGCCATCTATCAACTCCTCCGGCACCACCACCGGCGACATTTTCAACACGGAGCGCGCCGCGTTCTTGAATATAAATACGACCAACGCCAGCGGGTGGTTTGCGGGCCTTAGCTACGCCTACACCGGAGCGCTTCCAACCACCAATCGCTCCCTCCTCTCCCTGAGCGCGAATGTTTACGCCGGCGGTTCCGTCGGCAGCCGCGGTGACGTCACCCTGCGCATCGAATCATCCGCCGGGAACTGGATCGGATGGACCATTCCCGGCACCACGCTCACCTCCTCCAACGGCATCGTTGCCGGAGGTCTCCTTTCCTCCACGACGCACTCCGCCGGCACATTCAACGCCAGCGCAAGTTCCTTTAATATCATCCTGGCTTTCGCCAACACCGGCACCTGGGGTAACGACGCGAGCAACGTTATCGGCATCGACAACGTCACCTTCCAGACCGTGACGCCCGTCCCCGAGCCCGCTTCCGCCGCCGCCCTCGCGGGCGCGCTGGTCCTCGGCGCGGTCGCCACCCGCCGTCGCCGGCGCTGATCCCGCCTGCGCGACCGATACCCGTTCCCGCCGCGTCCCCTACCCCACCCGCCATGCGCCCGCTTGCTTTGCTTTTCTCTGTCAGCCTCGCGTTCGCCCCCGCGCTCGCCCCTGCATCCACCGCCGGCGTCACGCACGGCGGAGCCTCCTTCGCCGAAGCGATGACTCTCTCGCAAATCGGCTGGAAAAACTTCGTCGGTCAAAACAAGGGCAAGGTCCTCAACCAGACCGGGCTCACCCTCGCGGGACAGCCGCGTCAACGCGCCGCCTACCTCACGATCGATCCTCGCGACGCCGAAAACTGGTATGCCGGTCTCGCCACCGACATCGCCGCGCTGCCCGCCGGCATCTCACCCGACCGCATACGCCTGCGCGGCCGCGTCGCCGCCAGCAAAGCGGGCCCGATATCCGTTCGTCTGGAATCCGCCCCCAGCCACTGGCTCGGCTTCGTCTTCACCGCTCCGGCGAATGAAGAGTGGCTCGACTTCGACTGGCCCCTTTCCGAGGCGATCTCCCAGGGCCGCTTCTCCCTCGCCGCCAGCAAACTCCGGCTTGTCGTCACTTATCGCGACACCTCCGGCCCCGTCTGGTCCGCACCCGGCGAAAACACTCTCTACCTCGCCGAGGCCACCGTCGTCATCAACCCCTGAAACGGCCTCGCGCGCCGTGTCGCCCCCATGCATCCCGCCCCATCCGCCGCGAATCGATCACGCGCTTTCACCCTGATCGAACTGCTCACCGTGATCGCCATCATCGGCATCCTTGCGGCGATCATCATCCCCACCGTTGGCAAAGTCCGCGAGACCGCCCGCGTCGCCCAAGGCATCTCCAACCTCCGTCAGATCGGCGCCGCCATCCACCTCTACGCCGCGCAAAATCGCGACGTCCTCCCCTTCGGCACCGAATATAACTCCGGCGGCTCCGCCACCACCGACTGGGCCCTGCGTCTCTCCGCCGGCTACATCAGCTCCGGGCTGCGCTCCGATTATGGCGGCGGCGTCCAGCGCCATCCCATTTTCCAAGATCCGCTCGCCAAGATCAAAGAGCCCGTCGGCTCGCTCCACTTCTCCGCCCACCCCCGGCTCTTCCCCCGCAGCGACCAGACCGCCACCAACCCGGTCGTGCGCGTAGGCAAGCTCAAGCGCCCCTCTGAACTCGTCATGGTTTTCGACGCCGGCCAGGACCCCACCAACGGCAACTCCCTCGCCCGCGCCATCAACGTTCCCGGCATCAACACCGTTTACAGCCCCTCGTCCTCGACCCTCGACTCCGCCGTCGCCGTGACCGCCAACAACAACGCCGATGCCGCCTACGGCGCCGGTTCCATTCGCTACCGCCTGCGCGGCGATCGCTTCGCTAAGTTCCTCTTCGTCGACGGCCACGTGGCCCTCATGGCCCAGGGCGACCTGAAAAACCGCAACATTCAGGCCGAGTAACACACGCCGCCGTCCGCTTTTTCGCGTCAGCACTTCGCTCTCAGCCCCTTCGTTTCCTCTCATGCCCCACTCGATTCTCCGGGCCGCGTTCGCGGCTCTCTTGGCCACTGCCTTGCCCAGCCTGCTACCCGCAGCCACGACCGCCGTGCCGCGCGTCGAAATCGTCGGCGAACCCGGCTCCTGGCGTCTCCTGCGCGACGGCAAACCCTTCTTCATGCACGGAGTGGGCGGCGATGGTGACTACAAGAAACTCAGCGCCATCGGCGGAAACATTGTCCGCACCTACAGCTCGAACAACGTCGAGGACCAACTGCGCCGCGCCCGCGAAGCCGGCATCGCCGTGATGTTCGGCCTCTGGATCGGCCACGAGCGCCACGGCTTCGACTACAACGATCCCGTCAAGATCGAGGCCCAGCGCCGCATGGTCATCGAGGCCGTGACCGCCCATCGCGACAACCCCGACATCCTCATGTGGGCCGTCGGCAACGAAATGGAGGGCGACGGCAAAAACGTCGTCCTCTGGCGCGAGATCAACCACCTCGCCAAGCTCATCAAGCAGCTCGATGACCGCCCCGTCCTCACCATCCTCGCCGGTGCCGCCGTGAACAAGCTCGAGGCCGTCCGCGACCACTGCCCCGATCTCGACCTGCTCGGCATCAACTCCTACGGCGGTATCGGCGGCGTCCATGATCGCATGCTGAAGCACGGCCCTAAGATCCCCTACGCCATCACCGAGTTCGGCGCCATCGGCCATTGGGAGAAAGGCAAAAACGCTTGGGGCGTGGAGCTCGAGCAGACCAGCACCGAGAAAGGCGAGATGCTCCTGAACGGTTGGAAGAAACACATCGAGGGCCGCGATGGCTGGTGCCTCGGCGGCTTCGCCTTCCGCTGGGGCTGGAAACAGGAGGCCACCCACACCTGGTTCGCCCTCTTCCTCGACGACGGCTCGCCCACCGCCTCCATCGACTACCTGCAATACGCCTGGACCGACCGCTGGCCCGCCGAACGCGCCCCCGGCATCGAGCCGCTCAACATCCCCGCCTTTGCCAAACCCCTGCAGGCCGGCCAACGCGTCCCCGTCACCGTCGCCGCCTCCACCGCTACCGGCAAACCGCTCCGCTACGAATGGTCGGTCTGGGGCGAGAGCCGCGACCGCAGGGACGGTGGCGACCGCGAGGCCCGCCCCGAGCGCCATCCCGAGGCCGTCGTCCAAGCCGACCCCGCCGCGCCCGCCGCCGAGCTGATCGCGCCCGCCCCCGGCCGCTACCGCCTCTTCATCACCGTGCGCGACCACGCCGGCCGCGTCGCCAATCACAACCTGCCCTTCCGCGTCGAGTAAGCGCCCGCGACCTCGTTGGCATGTCACGCGCCCTCGCCCTCCTCGCGGGCGCGCTCCTCGTCGCGCCCGCCACCGCGCCCGCCGCGACCATCACCGTCTCCCCGACCGTCATTGGCCAGACACCGTCCGTCCTCGGCTACAACCTCGGCCACTTCATGCCCGGCTCCAACGCCGCCGACTGGTGGCGCTACTCCGGCGTCAAACACGCCCGCGTCTTCATGCCGCGCAACGGCATCGAGTTCTCCGACGACCTCGCCGGCATCGGAGATGGCGTGACCGACGAAACGCAGTTCTTCGAGCGCCGCGCCGCCCTACGCGCCGATCCGCTCACCCGCGTCGTCTCGCCCACCACCGTTCCGCCGCACCTGCGCTCGCCATTCATCGGCTGGCCGTATTTGGAAACCAAATACAGACGCGATATCGTCGGCGGCTTTAACCGTTACATCGTCGACCCCACGTTCACCGCGCTGCGCGCCCAGGGGGTCGACATCCTCATGCAGCTCAGCGCCTACCCGAGCTCCTTCCCCATCGCTTCGCCCGACGATTGGGCCGGCAACTGGGAGCTCTGGCAGCACTACTACTTCCAGGCCTACTACCTCGCCTGGAAATACGACGTTTCCCGCTGGTCCGCC
>JALOTV010000315.1 GCA_025457685.1 Opitutaceae bacterium | reverse complement strand
GATTTCGTAGGCGTCTCGTTCGCGTTTCTGGCGGCCGGTCACGGCAAAGACCCGGCCTTCGCGCCATGCCTTGAACCGCTGCAACACCCTTTCGTCGGGGTAAGACTTCGAGTGCGGATCCCCGCTCACCCAGACATCCGCCTCCGTCGCCTGGCGCAGCAGCGCCTCGGTGGAGAGCCAGGAAAAACTGTCCCGGCGCGGGTCGTCGGATTCGCCGAGCAGGAGTTCGACGTTGGCGTCGCGCAGCAGATGGGCCTCGGCGTTGCGCACCGTCACCGCCCATTTGTCGCCGGCGCCCGGCCACGCCCAAAGCAGGCGCTGGCGCGGCAGTGCCGCCGCTATTGATTTCAACCGTTCATACTCCGACTCCACCTCGGCGATGAATCGCGCGGCCTCCGCTTCGCGGCCGGTCAGCAGACCAACCAGCCGCACGTACTCCACGCGCCCGAGACTGGTCGGCTCGGCATCGACAAACATGGGCACCACGGGAATGCCGAGCGACTGCAACCGCGGGATCGAGTCGGCGTGCGAGATGTCGCCGAGAGCCATCAGGAAGACATCGGGACGCGCCGCGAGCAGGGCGTCGAGCACCGGCGGGCTGTGCCAGCCATAACCGACCTGGGCGAGCTCGCCCGATTTCACGCGCGCATGGATGGCATCGTCATAGGAAAACGTGCCGCCGACGGCGACGAGCCGGTCTGCGACGCCGAGAACGCCGAGCATCGCCTCGTGCGAGGTATAATTGACGGCGATACGCTGCACGGGTGTGCGAATGACGGGCGCGCCCGCGAGATCGGCGGGTAATTTCGGCGCGGGTGCATCGCGGGGGACCAGCACCAGCCGGGCGGTCTGCTCCGGCCCGCCAGCCGCGGCTCCCCAGCTCACCACGGAGGCGCGCAAAGTCACCACACGGTAGCCGACGCCTTCCTCGACGGTGAAGGTGCGCGCGTGTCGGAGCGGCCGTGGCGTGCGGCTGGCGACCTCGGCTGCGGTTGGTTCGGGCGCGCGCGAGCAGCCCGCCGCGACGAGAAGCGTCGCGGCGAGGGCGAAACGAAACAACCGCATGCGTTTCTCAGAACGCATAGCGCACGGTGGTCAGGAACTGGCGGGGCGCGCCGGGATAGGCTTCAACCGGCTCACGGCTCGTTCCGCGCAGGAGGTTGTACTCCTTGTCGAGGGCGTTGCGGACCACGAGGCTCCACTCCCAGCGCGCGGCCTGTTTGGGGCGCCACGTGAGGCTGGCGTTGGCCAGCCCGTAGGCGCCGGCTTCGAGTTTGTTCAGTCCGTCCACCGGATAGTCGCCGACGAAGTCATACCAGATGCTCAGCGACACACCGGTCGCCGCGAGTGCCTGAGTGAGGCCGGTGGAAAACTGATGCGCGGGCACACGCACGACGTTTTTGCCCGAGAGGTCGATTTCTTCGCCGGTGAATTCATCAACGATGAAGCGGTTCTTGATCCACTCGGCGTCGGTGTAGGTATAGCTCGCGAAACCGCTCAAGCCCGCGTTCACCGCACGGAGATCGAAGTTGGCCTGCAGCTCAAGACCCTGCGCACGCTGCTTGCCGGCATTGATGGTTTTGGTGGCGACGCCGTCGGCGACGTATTGCAGCAGATCGCGACGGTCGAGGCGGTAAACCGTGGCGGTCACGGCCAGCGCGCGTTCCAGGAACTCGCCCTTCAGGCCGACTTCATAATTGCGCGCCTGTTCAGGCTTGAGCGTCGTATCGCGGCTGCCGAAGGACCACACCGGGCCGAAGGCCGGACTGAAACCTTCACCGTAGGCGACGTAGGTGCTGAGGCGCGGCGTCCACTTGTAGAGCGCGGAAAACTTCGGGCTGAGGTTGTCGTCGCTGTCGGCCTTGCTGCTGCCGGGCAGCGTCACGGTGCCGTTGGCCTCGGTCGTGCGGCCGAAGTTCACCTCGCGTTCGAAACGATCCAGGCGCGCGCCGACCGTGAAGATCAGACGGTCGGTGGCCTTGAACTCATTTTGCAGGAAAACTGCGCCGACTTTCACGTCGGTGTCGGCATTCAGCAGTCGATCCTGAATCCAGTCGGCGCGGTTCAGCAGCGCACCGCTGCGGTAGCTGCGAAACTGGTTGTAGAAATAGAAGTCGAAGGTCGCAAAATCGAAGCCGTACTGGCCGGTCCAGGTCTCCAAGTCGTGGCTCGTGATCCACTCGTGGTTGGCGCCGACGATAAGATGGTTGCGATCCGTCTTCCACGACAGTTGCGCCTCGGCGAAGGTCGTCTCGTCCTGGCCGTCGCCCCGGAATCCGTTCCAACGAATGGTCTGCGCGGTCTCGTCAACGCCTTCGTTGAAGCCACCGTTGTAGAGCGAGTCGTTGTCGCGGTGGTGCAGGGTGAGCGTGGCCTGGACCTCCTCGCTGATGGCCAGTTTCGCGCGGGCCGTGCCGAACCAGAGGGTGCGCTCGGAGCGGGCGTCATCGATGTTGTAGTTGGCTTCGCGCCCGCCGGTCACCGCGACCACGCTGCCGTCCGCGCGCAGCGGCAGGTGGCTGGCGATCTGCTGCTCGGTGTCCGTGTAGCTGCCGGAAAGGGTCAGCTCGAATTTCGGGGTCACCTGCCAGACGTCCTTGAGGAAGGCCGAGGAGGAACGCCGTTCAGTGCGGTCGCGCCAGCCGTCGCCCTGTTCGTGGCCGACCCGCACCAGCAGGCGATGGGTGTCGGCGAGAGGCGTGCCATAGACCAGCGAGGGGGCGAAGTAGTTGTCGCTTCCGTACGAAAGTGTCAGCTCGCCGGCGGCCTGGTCGCCGACCTCCCGGGTGGAATAGGCGACGGAACCGCTCACGCCGCCGCGGCCGTAGAGGGCCGAGACGGGACCGCGCACGACCTCGACTCGGTCGACCGCGCCGTAGGGAACGGACTCGAGAAGCACCTCGTCGTCGGGTGTCACGAACGGCACGCCGTCGAGCAGGAGGAGGAAGGTGTCGTTGAGGTGGCGTTCCGGCGCGCCGCGGATGACGAGGGCGGCCTCGACGCCGGACTGTTCCTGGCGAAGCGTCACGCCGGGCACGCCGACGAGTTCTTCGCCGATGCGGAGGAGGCCCTTGTTTTCCCGGTTATTGAGCGAGACGGCGGAGACGCTGGCCGGCACGTCGAGGAGCGGCTTCTCCGTGCGCGTGGCGGAGACGACAAGCGTGTCGAGCATCACCAGGGATTCGTCGGCGGGCATGCTCGGCGCAGGCGCGTTGTTTTGGGCCAGCGCCGTGAGTGGCGCCAGCAGAAGGAGGTTGAGCAGGGTTTGCTTGGTTTTCATGGGAAAGTTTTTTGTTCGTCGCGTGTCAGGGTGTTTGACGAAACGGTTTCGAGGGTCGCGTCGGGGGCGGCCGGTTGCGCGCGGGGGCGGTTCGGGGGTGTGCGGGTCGTTGTGCGTCGACGCCACAGCCAGAGGGCGTAGCCGCTGAGCGGGAGGAACAGCATGACGAGGCCGCCGGCCGTCCAGAGCAGCTGTTGCGGGAGTCCGCCTTCGGAGCCGAAGTGCAGCGCCGAGACGATGGCGAACATCCGCTCGCGCGGCGTGCCT
>JALOTV010000054.1 GCA_025457685.1 Opitutaceae bacterium | reverse complement strand
ACGATCACGTCGCCGTCGGCAAACGAGCGCATGTAGGTCTGGCAGCTGGCCACGCCGCGATGCGGGCCGTGGGGCTTGCCGTTGATCACGAGCGAACAGGTGCCGCAGATGCCTTCGCGGCAGTCGTGGGCGAAGGCGATGGGGTCCTCGCCCTTGGCTTCCAGCGCGTCGTTCACGACGTCGAGCATCTCAAGGAAGGACATATTCGGGTTGAGGTCCCGGGCGGGATACTCGACGAACTTGCCCGGCTGCGCGGGACCGGCCTGACGCCAGACGCGGAGGGTGATGGAAATGGGCTTGGTGCTGTTTTCGGCGACCATGGGAAAAGGGAGTTTGGGTTGCGGTTGGTGTCGGAGCGACGGACGACGACTTACTTGTAGGAGCGCACGCTCATCTTCACCGCCTCGTAGTTCAGCGGCTCGATGTTGCGGAGAGGTAGCTTGTCCTCGCCTTGGTATTCCCAAGCGGCGACATGCGCGAAGTTTTCGTCGTCGCGCTTGCACTCGCCGTCGGGGTGCTGGAACTCCTCGCGGAAGTGGCCTCCGCAGCTCTCGCGGCGCTCAAGGGCGTCGCGGCACATGAGCTCTCCGAGTTCGAGGTAATCGGCGACGCGGCAGGCTTTTTCGAGCGCCTGGTTCAGGTTCTCGGCGGAGCCGGGCACGTTGACGTTTCGCCAGAACTCGGCGCGAAGCTCCTGGATGAGGCCGATGGCCTTTTTGAGACCTTCCTCGGTGCGCGACATGCCGCAGTAATCCCACATGATCTTGCCAAGCTTCTTGTGGTAGTAGGCGACGGGCTCGGTGCCCTTGATCGACATGAGCTTCTTGATCAGGTCGGCCACGTTCTTTTCTGCGGCGGCAAATTCAGGACGATCCACGGCGGGGCGGCTGCCGGGCTTCTGCGTGGCGAGGTAATCGCCGATGGTGTAGGGAATGACAAAGAAGCCATCCGCGAGGCCCTGCATCAGCGCGGAAGCGCCGAGGCGGTTGGCGCCGTGGTCGGAGAAGTTGGCCTCGCCCAGCACGAAGAGGCCGGGGACGTTGCTCATGAGGTTATAGTCCACCCAGAGGCCGCCCATGGTGTAGTGGACGGCGGGGTAGATGCGCATGGGCTGCTTGTAGGCGCTCTCGTCGGTGATCTCCTTGTAGATGTCGAAGAGATTGCCGTAACGCTCGGCGACGGCGGCCTCGCCGAGTTCGAGGATCTTGGTCGCAGAAGGATTCTGCAGGTTCGCGCGGGCGGCGGCCTGCTTGCCGTAGCGCTGGATGGCATCCGAGTAGTCGAGATACACACCCAGGCCGGTGGCGCCGACGCCGCGGCCCTCGTCGCACATGCGCTTGGCCGCGCGGGACGAGACGTCACGCGGGGCGAGGTTGCCGAACGAGGGATAGATGCGCTCGAGGAAGTAGTCGCGATCCTCCTCGGGGATGTCGGCGGGGTTCTTCTTCACGTCCTCCTTCTTCTTCGGCACCCAGATGCGGCCGTCGTTGCGGAGCGACTCGGACATGAGGGTGAGCTTCGACTGATAGTCGCCCGAGACCGGGATGCAGGTCGGGTGGATCTGGGTGAAGCAGGGGTTGGCGAAACAGGCGCCGCGCTTGTAGGCGCGCCACGCGGCGGTGACGTTGCTGCCACGCGCGTAGGTCGAGAGGTTGAAGACATTGCCATAGCCGCCGGTCGCGAGGATGACGGCGTCGGCGTTGAAGCGATGCAGCTTACCGGTCTTGAGATCGCGGGTGATGATGCCCTTGGCGTGGCCCTCGACCACGACGAGGTCGCTCATCTCATGCTCGGTGACGAGCTTGACCGTGCCTTGGCCGACGCAGCGGGAGAGCGAGGAATAAGCGCCCAAAAGGAGCTGCTGGCCGGTCTGACCGCGGGCGTAGAACGTGCGCGACACCTGCGCGCCGCCGAAGGAGCGGTTGGCGAGAAGGCCGCCGTATTCGCGGGCGAAGGGCACGCCGAGCGCGGCGCATTGGTCGATGATGTTGACCGAGACCTCGGCGAGGCGGTGGACGTTGGCCTCGCGGGCGCGGTAGTCGCCGCCCTTAATGGTGTCGTAGAAAAGCCGATACACGCTGTCGCCGTCGTTCTGGTAATTCTTGGCGGCATTGATGCCGCCCTGCGCGGCGATGGAGTGCGCGCGGCGAGGCGAGTCGTGGAAAACCACGCAGGTGACTTGGTAGCCGAGGTCGGCGAGGGACGCCGCGGCGGATGCGCCGGCGAGACCGGCACCGACCACGACGACGTGGTATTTGCGCTTATTGGCCGGGTTGACGAGTTTGATCTCGGTCTTGTGCTTGCGCCACTTGTCGGCGAGCGGGCCGGAGGGGATCTTGGAATCGAGGGTGGCCATGGCGGCGGGAGATTAGGGTGGGAGTGAAGTTTAAAAAGGGAGAGCCACCGCGCTTAGCGGGAAGCGACGAGGTGGGCGGCGGCGGGCGTGCCGGCGGCGGGCTTGGCGATACCGGTCAGGATGGCGCCGGGGATGGCGAGGTTGCCGAGGAAGTAGGCCAACGCGAGCAGGGTCACGGCGCGGCGAAGGTTGGTCGCCCACTTGTTGCTGCGCAGACCGAGCGTCTGGAACATCGAATCGGCCCCGTGCCAGAGGTGGATGGCGAGCAGACCCGTGGCCAGGATGTAGAAACCGGAAACCAGCGGATGCCCAAACCCGATGAAGATCATCGAATAGACGTCGTGCACCTGCGCACCGGCTTGCACCACGGGGAACCCGAGCAGGGCGAAGGCCTCGGTCATGGTGTATTCCATGCCGTTCTTATAGTATTCCGAACCGAACACCCCGACGGTGAAGTGGAGGATGTGGTAGACAACGAAGGCGGCAACCACGAGGCCGCTCAGGCGCATGGTCCGCGAGGCCCAGGTGGCGGCCAGCCACTTGTGCACGCCGTAGTTCTGCGGGCCGCGCGCTGCTTTGCTTTCCAAAGTGAGCGCGACCGCCGCCCAGATGTGGATGCCGATCGCCGCAAGCAGCGCCAAGCGCACGACCCAGAGCGCGGGCCCGAGCGATTGCAGGAAGTGCGCGTAGCCGTTGATTTTATCCGGGTGGGAAAAGATCTGCAGGTTCCCGACCAAGTGGCCCACGGCGAAGCCGGTCAGGACAAGGCCGGAGCCGGCCATGAGAAATTTTCGGCCGATGGAGGAGCGGAACAAGTTGGCAAGAAGGCTCATCGCGGGAGGTCGGGGAACAGTGGTGGGTGTCGTTCGCTTTCGCGCAAAATGCGCGTGGTCGGCACGGGACATAAGGTTTCGCCCCCCTGCTTGTAAAGGCCCGCGCCGAAGCGAAAGCCGCCCTGCATGCGCTTATAAGCCCAACTGAGGGCCGAAATAGCCGGCGAAATGGAATCCACCACGCGGAGTAATCGCCGGCAGGATGCTTTGGCTATCGCGCCAGGGGTTTGAGCAGCGAAAACTTGCCGCTGGAGGCCGGCGCGATCAGTCGCTTGCGAAAGGCAGCCACGCGCGCGCCATCGCCCAATACCTCCGCGATCGCCTGCTCCAGGCCCTTTGGTGCGACCGAGTCGGCCACGTAGTCAAAGTTCCAGCGGGATTCACCGGATTGGCTGAGGCTGTAGTGCCAGCAGGGGAAATCGGCGGGGATCACGGCGTCGATCTCGCTCGGCGAGACCAGCGAGCCATCGGCGCGGAAGTGCAGGCCGCCCTCGCGACCAAGCACGCGATAGCCGGTGGGCAGGCGCCGGACGACATCGCCGGTGTGGTAACGAAGCAGCGGCATGGCCTCGCGCTCGCGCGTGGTCACGTAGAGCTGAAAAACGTCGTCGAGGCAGCGGTAGGGCACCAGTTCCACGAACGCGTTCGCGTCGATGACGCGCGAGTCGTCCTTGAACGCTTCGCCCACGAAGATGTAACCCGCCTCGGTGGACCCGTAGAGATCGACCTGCGGCGCGGGAAAAACCTCCGCGATGCGGCGCGAGTGCGCCAAACTGGCCTTTCCGTAGGTGAGGATGACCACGCGTATCGAAGGAACGGATACGCCGCGTCGTTTCGCGGCGCGCGCGAGCAGCGAAAGATAGATGGGCTCGCCCTCGATGATCTCGGGCTGGACCGCCTGGAGCTCGGTGACGATGCGGTCCCACTCGGTCTCGGGAAACACGAACGGATCGCTCGTGAGGTTGAGGTAAACCGTGCCGTCAAAATAGCGGTGGGGGAACGGATGATCCTCGTAGGGACACAGGTTCGAGGAGCAGCCCACCGGCGCAAGGATGCACTTGCGGTGCGGACGGTCGGCGTAGGGCGCGAGGAGCGGGTGGGCGCGGTAGGCGCGCGCGAGCTGGGCGTTCCACCAGCCGTCCTCCATGATGACGGTCATCGGGCCCTGGGTGGTGCCGGAGGTGGACTCGTATTCGTAGCGGCGCTCGTCGAGGCCTTGCTGAATGACGCGGTAGTCCTCGAAAAACGCCTCGTGGCCGCGCGTCACGATTTCCTTTTTCGAGAGCGCAGGGATCTCCCTATAGCAGGCCCAGTGCAACGGGTCGGGGTGAAGCGGGAAGCGCGTCCCATACAGGGGGCTGCGCTCGTAGATTCGCCTGATCTCGCGCTCCAGCGGAGCAGGCAGGCGCGTGTCGGCTTCGCTGGCGAGGAGTTCAGGGGAATTGGCGAAGACGGGCGCGGCGACGGACATAGCGGGAAGGGAGAGGAAGAAAACGTTTCCCTCCACCACAAGTCAAACGGCCAGGGCCGATCCCCCTAGGACGCGCTCAGACGCCCCCGCGCGCACGCCAGATCGGTTCGAAAAACAGCAGCGCGTCGAGCACCAGGCTGTGGGTGATGCCGCCGGCGCGGGCCCGCGCATAAACTTCCGCGACAGGCACGGCCGCCGTTTCAATTTCCTCGTCCGCATCCCACGCGGGCGGCGCGACCAACCGGCAGCGCTCGACCAGCACGAGGTGGCAACGGTTGCTCATGAACGCCGGGTTCGGATGGACGCTCGCCAGCAGCCTCGCGCCCTCCCCCGCGTAGCCCGTCTCCTCCAAAAGTTCGCGCACACCGGCCGCCACGGGATCCTCGCCGGCTTCGATGACACCGCCCGGAATCTCCCAGGAAAACGCGTCGATGCCGTAACGAAACTGATTCACCAGCACGAGGCGGTCGTCGGTCGTGTGCGCGAGCACGTTCACCCAATCCGGGGCCTTCACCACGACAAAATCCCGCCGCCGATCCCGCTTGGGGTGATGGAACGGCACGCTTTGCACATCGAGGATACGGGTGTGGGCCACGAGGCTCGGCTCGCCTCGCACCCAGCGTGACGGCTCTGACGATCCGCCGGGGGATGCGGCCAAGGGATGAGTGGATGAGAAAGCCTGCGGTTTGGGTTCGAGGGGAGCGCTCATGGGCTTGAAAGAGGGGCATTAAAAAACCTCTCGCTCCGGGAGCGAGAGGTCGAATTGGACGGAAGCGGACCCAAGTGGCAAAGCCACCCGATCACTTCTTGGGCAACTTGATCTTCTGGCCGACCTTCAGCTTGGAAGGATCCACGCCGGGGTTGACGGACTGGATGTCGGCGAGCGACACGCCTTGCGCGCGGGCGATCTTGGCGAAGGTGTCGCCAGACTTGATCACGTATTCGCCGGGACCAGCGACGGCGGGCTCGGTGCTCTTGGCCGCACCGGCTTTGGCGGCGCCGCCCTTGCTCGCGGCTTCCTGGAGCTTGGCGATCTCGCCATTGATCTTGGCCATTTCGGTGGCGACCTGCTGGAAGGCGCTGTTGACCTCGCCCACGAGCTTGGTGCTCGAGGAGCGGGCGCTCTCGGCGGTCGATTGCGCGGCGGCGATCGAGCTGTCGAAGCCGTTGATGCGCTCGGACTGGGTGGCGAGAGCGGCTTGGGCCTCGGTCACGGCCTTGTTGGCCTTGGAGGCGTTGGCGAGGGCGATACCCCCGAGAAGCAGGCCTACGAGGCCGGCAATAAGACCTGCGATGGGCAGGTAGCTGGGGGAAGGTTCGCGCGAAATCGGGTCCATTTTTGTAAAGTTACGCTTTAGTGGCTAGGGTTCGCTTTTCGGCGATTCAAGCCGAGACTCGACCATGTTTGCAATTTCGTGCGAACAGTCGGTCGAAAAGTGGTCGGGGCGATAGGATTCGAACCTACGACCTCCTGGTCCCAAACCAGGCGCTCTACCAGGCTAAGCTACACCCCGAACTTTCACTGCGAAGGGTCAGCGAGGGGCCGCCAGCCGGCCAAGTCAATGCTGCGCGAAGGTTTATTTTTGCCGAAATCCGGACAAAACGAAACCCGCCGTTTGGGGCATCGGCGGGCTCGTCGGGTGTCCCCCAGAACCAATGGGAGAAAGGGAAATGAAAGATAAACCTTCAGGTTGCAGGGTAACGAAATTCACTTCGCGGCGGGAAACGCGATGGACGCGCCCTCCGCGGAGGCCTCGCCGGCGGCAGTTGCGGGCGAGGCGGAAACGACCGGCAAAGCTGCGCGAAGCTGCATGGCGCGCTGCGACCAGACACTCTCCGGATCGACAGAAAGCACCAAGGCCGCCCATTTGTTGGCTTCCTCGATCTGGCCGCCATCGCGGGCCAAAACCGCCAGATGGTAGGCGGATTCGGCGCGGGCCGCAGCCACGAGCGCGGTGTCGTTGGCCAAGGACTCCAGCGCGGTCTTCGCGGCGGCGGTGTCACCCGCCATCAGGGGAGAGAGCGCCGCGCCGACTTTGGCGCGGGCGGCGAGAGGATCCGTGCCCAGCAGAGGAATGGCCGCCGCGTATTGAGTGCCGGCGTCGGCGTAGTTGCCCGCCGCGTAGGCTTCGTCTGCAAGACGCAGCGCAGCGACTCCGGCGAGCGCCGCTTTGGGATGGGAAGTGATGAACGCCTGCAACTGTGCCGAGGTGCCGGCCGCCGCGTATTCGGCGCGTATGGCCTGCTCTCGACGCTCGGCAAAAAGATCAAAGGCCCAGCGGCCCACCAACACGACCGTCACCAAGACCACCAGCGCCACGATGGTGCGGGAATGTTTCTCCCAAAACATCTGCAACCTGTCCTCAAAAGTCGGGGCAAGGTAGTTCTCGTCGACCGTGACAAGGTTGCGGTCGTCGCCGGCGGGAGTCTGGGGAGCGTTTGCGGCCATGCGTGGGTTAAATTTGGGAGTGTCAGCAAAACACCCGTCCCGCCCGCCGTAAAGCCGCGATTTAACTATTTTAAACCGCTACCAGACAAATACTAAAGAAATCATCAGGCGAATACCACCGTGCGTTTGCCATAGACCAGCACCCGATGCTCCAAATGAGCCCGAACCGCCTGGGCCAAGACCAGCCGCTCCAGATCCCGTCCCAAACGTATAAGATCGCTTACATCTTGACGATGCGTCACGCGAGCCACGTCCTGCTGGATGATGGGACCGTCGTCGAGCACCGCCGTGGCGTAGTGCGCCGTCGCGCCGATGAGTTTCACCCCTCGTTCGTAAGCCTGATGGTAGGGCCGTCCGCCCGCAAAAGCAGGCAGGAACGAATGATGGATGTTAATCACCGGGCAGCTCGCAGTCAGAAACTCGGCCGATAGCACCTGCATGTAGCGCGCCATGACGACCAGATCGACCGCGAGGTCCTTGAGCAGCGCCAGTTGCCTGGCCTCCGCCTCCGCCTTCGTCGCTGCCGTCACCGATATATGATAGTAGGGCAGACCATACCCGCGCGCCGCCTCGGCGAGATCGGCGTGATTCGAGACCACCGCGACGAAATCGGCCGCATATTCCCCGCTTTTCCAACGAAGAATCAGGTCGTGGAAACAGTGGTCGAACTTGGACACGAAAAGCGCTACCCGAGGCCGGCGGTCGCTTCGCGCCACCGTCGCCTGCATGCCCAGCGTGCGAGCATAGGCGTCGAACTCCTTCGCCATCGCCTCGCCATCCGCACCGTCGGCGACGATCCACTCCACCCGCTGAAAAAACACACCGGCCTCCATGTCCCTATGCTGGTCCGCGTGCAAAATATTCCCCCCGCGCTCAAAAATCCAACCAGACACCTTGGCGACCAATCCCGGCTGATCCGGACCATAAAGGAGAGCGACGAGTGTAAGGGGCGATGCGGACATACGGGTGGGTTCGAGTGATTGAAAAATTAAACAAACAGAAAACCACAACGCGGCGGCCGTCGGAAGTTTTTCTTTTCCCTCCGAAGCTTCGGGCCGTCTCCCGCTACACTGTCCCTGCTGTTTTCCTCTTTTCAGCCGGGCTGCCCCATCACCGTCACCACCACTCGCCGCGCATGGGGTGCCCGGCGGTGTTCCCACAGAAAAATCCCCTGCCACGTGCCCAGCAAGAGCCGGCCACCCTGCCCGATCGGCACGGTCTCGCTCGTGCGCGTGAGCGCCATCTTGATGTGGCTGGGCATGTCGTCCGCCCCCTCCAACGTGTGGGAAAAGTCCGGATCATCCTCGGGCACGAGGCGCTCCAGCCAGCGCTCGAGATCCACCCGTGCGCTCGGGTCGGCGTTTTCCATGATCACCAGCGACGCGCTGGTGTGCTGGCAAAACACATGCGCGATCCCCGTCCGCACTCCGCTGCGCGCGACCGCCGCGGCCACGGCGTCAGTGAATTCATGCAAGCCCGCCCCGCGCGCCGGCAGGGTCAACGTCTCCTGATGCATCATGCACGCAAGCTCGCCGCTTCCCGCCCGCGCGCGCAAGCCCGCCCCACCGTTCTCGCCCAAGCCGGCCTCGGTTTGACGAAGGGCCGACGCGGGGCGCGCGAAAATAAGTTCCCCCGAACCCAGAAACCGCAGTTGACACCGCCCATTCCATCCCGCACTCCCGTCAACCTTTAATCCCTTCATTCGTCATGGAACCCACCTTCCGCCCGCACAAAAAGAAACGCGCCCGCAAGATCGGCTTTCGCGCCCGCAAATCCACCCGCGGTGGCCGCAAGGTCCTCGCCGCTCGCCGCGCCAAGGGCCGTAAGCGCCTGACCGTAGTCTAAACGAAAGCGCGCCGGCACCACGCCGGATTTTCCCGCTTAGACCATGCCGCGACCCCCGGGTCGCGGTTTTTGTATTTAGACGCTTCCGCGCCCCGAGCCCGACACGCCGCCATGCGTTTCCGCCCCGAACAACACCTGCGCCGCCAAGCCGATTTTGACCGCGTGCGCTCCACCGGGCGTCGCTACGATGCCGGCGCCTTCACCGTGTTCTACGCCCCGCGTCCTCCGGTGGCCGCGCCGGATGATCGTCCGTCGGAGCCAGCCAACGGCGACACGACCGGACCGGCTCCCGTCCGCGCCGGCTTTGTCGCCTCGCGTTCCGCCGTGGGCAACGCCGTCGCCCGCGCCCGCGCCAAACGGCGTCTTCGGGAGGGCTTTCGCGCCCACCAGACCGCCTTCCCCGCCGGCTTCGATTTCATCTTCGTCGCCCGCCGCATGCTCAATGGGCTTGAACACCCCGCCTTGCAGGAACGATTTTCAACCCTTTGCCGTAAACTCTCCCCTTCGCCACGTGCCACTTGAGCCACAGTCCCTCGCCACCCGCCCCGCCGCGCCCTTCCGGTCGCCGGGCTCGGCGTCGCCCGGACTGGCCGCCCGCACCTTGAGCGCGGGCGTGCGCGCCTACCAAGTGGTCGTGTCGCCCACCCTCCACGCGATCGCCGGGCCCGGCTGCGGTTGCCGCTACACCCCCACCTGCTCGCACTACGCGATCGAGGCGCTCGCCACCCATGGCGCGCTTCGCGGCTCCTTCCTCGCCGGCCGCCGCATCCTGCGTTGCCACCCCTGGGGAGGCCACGGCGCCGACCCCGTCCCGCCCCGCCCCCTCTCCGCCTGATTTTCCCTCCCGCCCTTTTCATCAAATGGATAAGAAGAACCTGACTCTCGGCATCCTCTTCATGATCGCCGCCTTCGCGACGCTCATCATCGGCGCGAAAATGCAGCCGCCGCCGGCTCCCGCTCCCGCCGCCCCGCTTGCCGGGTCTCCGGCCGTCGAAGGCGGCACCGCCCCGGCACCGACCACCACCCTCTCCGCCCCGAGCGTTTCCAACAGCGCCCTCGCCTCGCTCGCCACCAACCGCTCCGACGCCGAGGTCACCACCCTGAGCAACGAGTTCGTGACCGTGCGGCTCACCGATTTCGGCGGCGCCATCCGGGATGTCGCCTTCAAGAAATACCCCGCCACCCAGGGTTCGCCCGAAGCCTTCGTGTTCAACGAGCGCCACGCCGCCCCACTGCTCGCCCTCGGCGAACTCGCCGGCCTCGGGCCCGACACCCGCTTCACCCTCGTCTCCGCCTCGGCCAACGAGGTCATCTACCGCGCGGTCTTCGAGAATCGTCTGGAGATCACCCGCCGCTACGTCCTGCCCTCCGCCGCCTCGGCCGACTCCGATCCCTACCGCATCCGCCACGAGACCACCGTGCGCAACCTTGGCGACGCCACCGTGCCCCTGCCCCGCCTCGCCCTGGAGCTGGGCACCACCGCCCTCGTGAGCGCCAACGACACCGGCCTCTACCTCAACGTCGCCACCTACGATGGCGAAGATGCCGAGGTCGTCGAGCGCGCCGACCTCGAGCCCGGCTTCCTCTCCCGCTTCGGCATCGGCAGCTCCGTGCCCAAACCCCTGCTCGAACAAACCCGCCCCATCGTCTGGGCCGCGGTCAAAAACCAGTTCTTCGCCAGCATCTACACCCCCGACCAGCCCGGCCAGTCCGTCGCCATCCGCCGCGTCGAGCTTCCCCCGCTCTCCGGCTCCAGCCTCACCACCACCGGCATCACCGCCGTGGCCCGCTTCGACCAGCCCGCCCTCGCCCCCGGCGCCAGCCACATCCACGGCGGCCACCTCTACGTCGGCCCCAAGGAATACACCCGCCTCGCCAACTCCGACCTCTTCCGCAACCGCGAGGACAAGGTCATGCAGTTCGACCGGTATTTCTTCAACCGCATCTTCCTCTCCGGTCTCGTCGCCCCGCTCCTCAACAAACTCATGGTCTGGACCCACTCCTGGACCGGCAACTGGGGCATCGCGATCATCCTGATGACCATCCTGCTCAAGTTCATCAGCGTGCCCTTCACCCTCGCCGCCTCCAAATCCGCCAAACGCATGGCCAAGCTCTCCGAGCCCATGAAGGCCATCCGCGAGAAGTATAAGGACAACCCCAAGAAGCTCAACGAGGCCACCCTCGCCCTCTTCAAGGAGCACAAGGTCAACCCCGCCGGCGGCTGCATCCCCATCCTCATCACCATCCCGCTCTTCGTCGGCTTTTTCGCCATGCTCATGGGCACCGCCGAGCTGCGCTTCCAAGGCTTCCTCTGGGCGCACGACCTCTCCGCCCCCGACACCATCTGGCGCGTCCCCGGCCTCGGCCTGCCCCTCAACATCATGCCGCTCCTCATGGGCGCCACCATGATCGTGCAGATGCGCCTCACCCCGCAGCCCACCACCATGGAGGGCCCGCAGGTCATGATCATGAAGCTCATGCCCTGGGTCTTCACCCTCATCTGCTACAACTTCGCCGCCGCCCTCGCGCTCTACTCCACCATCAACGGCCTGTTCACCATCATCCAGCAGCTCCTCGTCAACAAATACAGCAACGACGACGAGCCCGCCGCCGCCACCGCCACCACGGGCGGTCGCTCGGGCAAACCGCTCAAGAACGTCACCCCGGCCAAGAAAAAGTGATCCCGCGCCGGCCCGTCCACCCGCCCGCCCTTTCGCGGCGGACGGATTGACGGGGCCGGTCCCGGCGGGTGAAGTCTGTCCCACCCCGACATGCCCCGCCCCCACGCCCTCCGCTCGCCCCGCGCCGCGTTCGCCACCACCGCGGCCGCCGCTTTTGCCTTCGGCTTCGCATCCGCCGCGCGTGCGACCGACGCGCAATCCCACCTGCTCAGCGGCACGCTGGAGAATCCCGTTTTTGCCAACAGCACCGTGGGCACCGACCTGCTCTGGCAGCTCGGCTACTACGGTCAGGACATCGTCATCGCAAATGTCGAGGCCGGCCACTTCTGGGGAGGCCACGAGGTCTTTAATCGCGCTGCGGTCAATGCCGCCGTCGGCACCAGCCTGCCGCCCGCGCCGGCCGTGCAGGTAAACGTGCTCCCCACCGCCGAGGCCACCGCCCTAGGTGAAATTGATTTCCACGCCACCATGGTCGCCCACGTGCTTGGCGGGGCCACCTTGGTGCCGCTCGACGGCGGCGGCTTCGCCCTCTCCGCCCTGGGCAGCGGCATAGCCCCGCTCGCCACCCTCTGGTCTGGCGCCATCGCCACCACCTATTCCTCAGATCCCGACAACATCGGCGCCTTCGAGATCACCGAAGAATCCTTCCGCCTGCCCTACGTCGAATTTTTCACCGGCGCCACCCACGGCCGCGCCGACGTGATCAACAGCAGCTGGGGCGGCGCCGGCACCAGCCAGACCTCCGAGGCCCGCACCATCACCGGCCTCGCCGCCCAGAATCCCTCCGTCACCGCCGTCTTCAGCGCCGGCAATTCCGGCCCTGGCCCCGACCAGATCGGCTTCCCCGCCTCGTCGCCCAACGTCATCTCTGTCGGCTCCCTCGGCGGCGCCTCCGGCCTCACCCCGTCTTCCTTCTCCTCCGGCGGACCCGTTTCGTTCTACCATCCGGGCACCGACAGCGTCATCCCCGCCGCCCGTTCCGGCGTGCACCTCGCCGCGCCCGGCGAGGATTTCGCCCTTGCCGCCTACGTCCAGCCCACCGGCGGCCTCGCCCCCATCCTTACCCTCGAGGATATCTCCACTGCGGATAACCTCTATTTCGTCTTCAGCGCCAGCGGCACCAGTTTTTCCGCCCCCATCGTCTCGGGCGGAGTCGGCCTGCTGAAGAACCTCATCAAGGCCAACCCCGCGTTCTTCCCGCAGGAAACCGCGCTCGACGCCCGCGTCATCCGCTCCGTCACCATGGCCTCCTCCCTCCGCACCGAGGGTTGGAACAACGCCCAGCTCGTCGCGCCCGGCGGTGAACTCCTCACCACCCAAGCCCTCGATCCCCGCACCGGCGCGGGACGATTCGACGTCGGCCGCGCCGCCGAGCTCTACATCAGCGGCACCCGCGACGTGCCGGGCCTCGCCGGCGCATCCGGACTCGCTTCCGTCGGCTGGGACTTTGGCACCCTCGATCTGGG
>JALOTV010000001.1 GCA_025457685.1 Opitutaceae bacterium | reverse complement strand
GCCCATCTTGAGGTCGAAAACTTTCAGCGGAAACAGGGGACCGTCGAGATAACGCACCTCCCCGCCCGCGCCTTGGCAAAAGGGCACCGCCGCCGCGATATCCCAGACCTTGACGTTGTGATCCACCGTGGCGTCGAGCAGGCCGGCGCCCACGTAGGCGAGGTGAAGCGTGCTGCTGCCCAGGCCACGGATTTTGAACCGCTCCACCAACTTGGTCGCATGGGGCGCGAAGCGTTTGTCCGAAGGGCTGTGAAAGCCCAGCATGCGCAGGTTGGACGGCGTCGCGGTGTTCACCCGGACCGGCGACTCGCCATCCCAGGCGCCAAAGGCCGGGCCGCCGTGCATCAAGGTGCGACGCGCGAGGTCGTAGATCACGCCATAGACTGGCACGCCGTGCTCCAACAACGCCAGCGAGATGGCGCAGTAAGGGATGCCCGTCGCGTAGTTGTTGGTGCCGTCGATCGGATCGAGCACCCAGGCAAAACGCGCCTGCATGACCACCGGCGCGGCCCCGTCGCCGAGCTCTTCGCTCAGGTATTCGTCGGCGGGAAACTTCGCGCCCAACTCGCGGAAAATCCCCTCCGAAATGGCGATGTCTGCCGCGGTCACGCGCGTGCCGTCCGACTTCCAGAGGCTCTTCACCTGCCCAAATTCGCGATGCAGAAACTCCGTTTGCGCGAGGACGGCGGCTTTGGCGGCGGAGATACGGTCAAGAAGTTCGGGCGTGTGCATCGGCAAAGAGAATCAACGATACAACCGCGCGACGCGGCCGGTGGAAAACCAAAACCGCGCGGCCCGCTCACTCGTAGTCGTAAAGCTGCGGATCGCGCCTCGGCGCGGTGGTGGCACGGCGCACCCGCCAGCGCATGCGCGCCTCTTTTTTCTCGGCTTCGCTGCGCGGCGCCCCGCCGGGCTCGCCATACTCGCCCTCGGAGTCTTCGTCGCCCGCACCGGCGCCAAGCCTGTCCTCGAGCGCCTCGGGGTCCACGCCCTCCTCAAGTTTTCGCACCACCTCCTCCATCTCGCCGTCGATCTTTTCGCCCGTGAGCTCGGACATGCGCCGCATCATGCGGGCCATGGCCTTGGGATCGTTTTCATCCACCGAATCGAACTCCTTCTCCATCGCCTGCATCGCCGCCTCCATGCGGGCGTCGTCCGGCCCGCCCTCGCTCGCGGGCTGCTCGTCGCCGGCCACGGGCTCCTTGGCCCGGCCGGTGAACGCGAACTGCGACACGACGCGCTTGAGCGGCCACTTGGGATTATCCGGACAACGCGGAGTGAGTTTTCCCTGCGCCAGGCTGCGCGCGTAGAACTGGTAAACCGTGTGGTTTTGGGAGCAGTAGTATTCGTATATCGGCATGGCGATTTAAGAACGGAGCGATGTAAGCGCGCGTGGCCCGACCCGCAACTGCGGCCGCACGCCCTCCCCTCGGCGCCTACGCGGCGGGCACCACGACGAGGTCGTCGATATGGAGACCGCACCAGACGCGCTCCCCTTCGTGAAACGCCTCCATCATCGCGCTCTCGTTGGCGACCACGACGGAAAAGGTCGTGCCCGCGTCGGTGCGCACCACGAGGCGATCCAGCGCGCCCTGGAAAATCTCCTCCGTGATGGTGGCCTGAAACCCGTTCTCCGCCCCGGCGACGGGCTCGCGTGCGATGCACACCTTTTCCGGCCGCACCGATACGACCGCCCGCGTCGCCGCGCCCGGCCACGCCGCCCGCGCCACGGCGATCTCCAAGCCCCCACGCAGCCGCACGCGGACGTTGTCGCCCTCGGCCGCCAGCCACTCGGCCTCCAGTAGGTTAGCATCCCCGAGGAAATCCGCCACGAACGCGGTGCCCGGACGGTGGTAAATCTCGGTCGCCGGACCAAGCTGCTCGAGTCGTCCGCGATTAAACACCGCGATGCGATCGCTCATGGTCAGGGCCTCTTCCTGATCGTGGGTGACGAACACGAAGGTCATGCCCAGCCGCTTCTGCAGCCGCTTCAGCTCGACCTGCATCTGGTGGCGCAACTTCGCGTCGAGCGCGGAAAGCGGCTCGTCGAGCAACAGCACCGCCGGGCGCGGCACGATGGCGCGCGCCAGCGCCACACGCTGACGCTGGCCGCCGGAAAGCTGATGCGGCAGCCGGTCCTCATACCCGCCCAGCGCGACCAGATCCATGGCCTCGGCCACCCGGCGGCGCATCTCGTCGGCGGGGACTTTTTGCATGCGCAGGCCAAACGCGATATTCTCCCGCACCGTCATGTGCGGAAAAAGGGCGTAGCTCTGAAACACCTGGTTCACGTTGCGCCGATACGGCGCGAGGCGCGTGACGTCGCGGCCCTCGATCCAGATCTCGCCGGAGTCGGGTGATTCGAAGCCGGAGAGCATGCGCAGAAGCGTGGTTTTGCCGCAGCCGGACGGCCCGAGGAGGGTGATAAACTCGCCGGCCTTCACCTCGAGGCTCACGTCGTTCACCGCCACGAAATCGCCGAAGCGCCTGGTCACGTTGCGAATGGTTATCATGGGGATGGGCAGGTCGCGGTTTTAGCCGCGGTCTCGGCGTCGTCCGCGCCACTGCAGAAGCGCGTAGCTGAGCACGAAGAGGAGGGTGAACACGACGCCGAGGGCGGCGCCGAACGGGTAGTTTAGCGCCTTGGTAAACTGGTTGTGGATGACGTTGCCGATCATCGAGACGCGCGCCCCTCCCATCAGATCGGTGATCGCGAACATGCCGATGGCGGGCACAAAGACCAGCAGCATGCCCGCCGCGATGCCGGGCCGCGTGAGCGGAATGATGACCTCGCGAAACACGCGCAGCGGCCCCGCCCCGAGATCGTGCGCCGCCTCGACCAAGGCGTGGTCGAGCTTCTCCGCGCTTCCGTAGATGGGCAAAATCATGAACGGCAGGTAGGCGTAAACGAGCCCGATCACCACGGCGGTGGGCGTGTAAAGCAGGGCCAGCGGCTCGGGAAAAATGGCGGGAATGGCGCCCGAGGCCGACAGGGTGGCGTTGAGCAGGCCCTCGCTGCGCAGGATCGCGATCCACGCGTAGGTGCGGATGAGGAAGCTCGTCCAAAACGGGATCATCACCAGCAGGAGCAGGCGATTCCGCACCACCGGCCGCTGCCGCGCGATATACCACGCCACAGGGTAGCCGATCACCAGACAGAGCACGGTGGTGAGCGCGGCGTAGGCGATGGAGCGGCCGAAAATCTTGAGATAGATCGGATCAAAGACCCGGACGTAGTTATCAAAATTAAGGGCAAACTCGACCTGCCCCAGCTCGCCCGTCGAAGCCAGGCTGTAGGCCACCAGAATGCCGAGCGGGGCGACCACGAAGAGCCCCAGCCAGATCACCAGAGGCGCGATGAGCAGCCACGCCCCCGCACGCGCCCGACGCGCGTGGGGGTTTTCCAAGTTTACCGACGGGAGGGCCTGCATTCTGGCGGCGGTGCGGGGACGGCTTGGCGGGACGCAATGCGCCGCGCGCCAGGACGGGCATCAGCGCGCGTTTTTCAGATCGGTGATCAACGCGTCGATGCGCGCGCCGGCATCGCCCCCGAGGTGGCGGAAGGTGTCCAGCTTGCGGTCGATCTTCGGGTAGCTGGCGGGGTTGGCCAGTTGTTCGGCCGAGAGGAGTTTGCGCGCCTCGCCGTTGGGATTGGTGTAGGGGAACTCGTCGGAGATGAGTTTGCTGACCTCCGGGCGCAGCAGATAGTCGATGAAGAGGTGGGCGTTCTCCACGTTGCGGGCGCGGGCGGGGATGGCCATGAGATCGACGAACATATGGGCGCCTTCCTTGGGCAGCACGTATTGGAACTTTTTGTCCTCGTTCCAGAGGATGGCCGCCTCGCCGCCCCAGACCAGACCGAGATCGACGTCGCCGCCGAGCAGCGCGGTCTTCGGGCTGTCGGAATCGAAGAGCTTCACCCGGCCGAACCAGGTGGCGAGGATGGGGCGGATGGCCTCGAGGTTTTCGGGGCTGAAATCATTCAGGTTCTTGCCCAGGGAATACAACGCGGCGACAGCGAGTTCACGGCCGTCATCCACCACCACGATGCGGCCCGCGTGCTTCTCCGAAAAGAGGTCCGCGTAACCGGTCACCGGCTCCTTCACCTTTTCGGTATTCACCACGATGCCCACCGTCCCGATCATGTAGGGCACGGTGAACTTCTGCTCCGGGTCGTGGGGCATGTTCAGGTATTCGGGCAGGACGTTTTTGAGGTTGGGGATTTTCGCGAGATCGAGGGCCTGCAGCTGCCCGGCCTGGATCAGGGCCTCGGCGATGTAGTCGGAAGGCTGGATGAGATCGTAGCGCCCGCGTCCGGCCAGCAGCTTGGCGAGCATCTCCTCGCCCGAGGAAAACGTCTCGTAGTTCACCTTGATGCCGGTCTCGGCGGTGAAGCCGTCGAGCACCGACTGCGGGATGTATTCGGACCAGCCGTAGAAGTTCAGCGTGCCCTTGCGTTTGCCCTGGGCCTGCAGGCCCGCGACGGCGGTGAAGGCCAACCCGATCACGAGGAGGAGACGGATGATTTTGTTCATGGTTTTTGGGAGAATGAGCGCGCCGGAAAACTCACCGCGACGCGAGCCTGCGGAGGTGTTCGCTAAAGAGCACGGAGGCGATGGTGATCAGCACGAAAAGCGCGGACAACGCGTTCAGCATCGGGTTCAGGCCGACCTTGGCCATGCCGAACACCTGCATGGGCAACGTCCGGGACGCCGGATCGGTGGTGAAGATGCTGATGATGAGCTCGTCCATCGAGAGCGTGAACGCCATCAGGGCGCCCGAGATGATGGCCGGCCGCAGGCATGGCACGATCACGAGCCAAAAGGCCTGCCACGGCGACGCCCCGAGATCCAGCGCCGCCTCCTCCATCGCCGGGTCCAGGCCCTGCAGCCGCGCCTGCACCGCGAGCATCACAAACGGAAAACAAAAGGTGGTGTGGGCGATCACCGCGGTGACGAAGCCGAGATCGAGCTGCACAGTGGTGAAAAACACCAGCAGGCTGATCCCCATAACAATTTCCGGCATCACCATCGGGATAAAAATCAGCGTCTGGATGGCCCGGGCGAAGCGGTAGCGGTAGCGATGCAGCAACCATGCGCCGGCCGTGCCGATGATCACCGCAAACACGGTGGAAAGCGTGGCAATAATCAGGCTGTTTTTGAGCGTCTTGATCAGAGGTCCGTGGCCGAACAACTCGCCATACCAGCGAAACGTGAAGCCCTCCCACACCACGTTCAGCCGCGACGTGTTGAACGAGTAGGCCACCAGCACGAGGATCGGGAGATACAGAAAGACAAAAACCGCCGCGGTCCACGCACCCAGGCCCCACTGCAAAAGCTTCAGCCCGGACGGGCGGCGATGAGTGGTCGGATTGGCGGCGGGCATTGCGACGGGAAAGCGCCGCCATTGGACCCCACTTGCACGATGGCGCAAGCCCTCAGCCGCAAACGCGCGCGACACGGCCAAAACAACTCCGGGCGTGACGGCCGGCCGCCCCCGCCGTAAGCCTGCGGCAAAGCACATGAAGACCCTCGCTATTTTGAACGGCCCAAACCTCGACCGGCTCGGCAAACGCGAACCCGAAATCTACGGCCGCGCCACGCTGGCCGACCTGGAGACGCAGATGCGCGCGGAATTCGGCGCCCTCGCCAACCTCGAGTTTTTTCAAAGCAACCACGAGGGCGCCTTGGTGGACAAAATCTCCGCCCTCGCGGATCGCAAAGTGGATGGCGTCGTGATCAACGGCGCGGCCCTCACCCACACCAGCGTGGCCCTGCGCGACGCGCTCGCCGGCTCCGGACTGCGCGCCGTGGAGGTGCACATCTCCAATATCTACAAGCGCGAGGAATTCCGGCAAAAATCGCTGACCGCTCCGGTGTGCGTCGCGGTCATCACCGGACTGGGCCTCGAAGGCTATTTCGCCGCGGTGCGCTACCTGTTGAAGTAAGTCCCGCGCACAAACCGCTCGACAGCGTCGCCGCCCCTTGCACGCTGCGCTGCGGTTGCAGGGTCCGAAACGGACCTTCAAACGCTCCTGTAGCACAATGGATAGTGTAGCGGTCTCCGAAGCCGTTGATGTGGGTTCAATTCCCGCCGGGAGCACCAATTTAAGAGGTGAATCTTGCCGTGGGAACGGATTGGCAACGGATGCATCTTTTTCAGTCCGCGTTTAGAAACGGCAGTAAACGCATGGTAGCAGCTCGTGCTCCCGCGCACCATTGCACCACGGTGAGCTCAGTCGGGCTCAGAACTGTTCACGTCCGAGCATCAAGAAGGCTGAGAGAGTAAACATCGCCTTTGCCAGGGCAGCCGATGCGGCGATGTGCCTAAACGATTCGCGGCATCTGGCCCGCGCGGGGCATTAAAGTTGATTACCCAGCGGGCGCTCGTGTTGCCGCACAGAGACAAGGTCAGCGCGCAGTGCGCCGCCTGATCTCCTCGGGCGTCGCGCCCTACGCCCGCTCCGCCCGTTGTCGCATGCGTTTATGGTGCTCCCGCTCCAGCCGCGCCTTTCTCCCGTAAATTCGATACCTCGTCCCGCCCCACCCCACTCAGACAACGGCTAGAACTATTTGGGGGATGCGCTGGAGTCGCTTTCGCCAAGTCGCCCCCGCCCCTGTTGACTTATAAACACAAAAACGCCCCGGGGCATCCGGGGGCGTCATGCGCGGGAGCGCCGGTCAGTAAGAGACCTTCAGCCGCAGGAAACGGCGTGGCTGGGAGGTCAACGAAACCGTGTCGATGACCGTCACCTGACCGGCGATGTTTTGCACGCCGGTGCTGGGGTTATTGTCAGCGGTGATCGTGCTCCAAGTTGAGAGATCATCGCCACCTTCGACGGTGTAGATGAGCAAGGGATCGGCGATGCGCGTGTAGGTGAGCGTGAGCGAATTGCCGGAGCGCCCGATCGTGACGGGCGAAGGACCCGCGACTAGGGGATCGGTGCCCGTGGCGTATTCGATCAAGTTGGCGATACCGTCGGCGTCCGGATCGGCGTTGTTGGCGGCGGCGCCCGTGTTGGTCGCGCCGGCGCCAAAGTAGGACTGGCGCCAGGTTTCCAAAGCATTGCCGTTCGGGGTGGCCGAGGCTTGGTTCGAGTTGGGCCCGACCGAGGTGCCCGCGACGCCGGCGACGACGTAGTAGTAGGTCGTGCCGTTGGTCACGGAACTATCCGTGTAGCTCGTGCCCGAGACCACGCCGACGCTGATATCGTCGTAGGGGCCGCCGGCGGTGGTCGCCCGACGGACCGTGTAGGTCGTCGCGGTGGCGGCCGCGTTCCAGCTCAGATCGACCGCACCGTCGCGACCGATGGCGACGAGGTTGGTCGGAGCCGCGGGAGCCGGGAGATTGGGCGTGGCGGAGACCTCGGTGGAGTCGGTGCCTGCGGTGGAACCGACCGAGGTGACGACATAGTGGTAGGTCACGCCGTTGGTCACCGAGGTATCGAGGTAGGTCGATCCGGCGACGTCGCGGGCGATGGTCTCGTAGGGACCACCGGCGACGACAGAGCGGCGCACGTGGTAGCTCGAGACCGCCGAGGCTGCGGTCCAGCTCAAGGCAACCTGGCCGTTGCCCGCGACGGCGGCCAAGTCGGTCGCGGCGGCGGGCAGACTGGTGGATTCGCTGGTGTTCACGACCTGCACGGCGGCAATCTTGATACGCCGCGTGGCCTCGCCTCCGGGCAGAGCGGTGAACTCCACTTGCACGGCGGGAGAGGTGAGGCCGACGATATGGAGGTAGTTGCCCTGCGCGGCGGCGACGGCGCCTCCGGCGGGCAGCGTGGTCTGGTTGGCAAGCACATAGCCTTGACCGGCGGAGTTCGGATTACCGAGGTTCTCTGATTCGCCAAGACCACGGATGTAGTAGGTGGTAACCGTGTTGAGATCGTTGACCGTCACAGAGCCGACACGGCGCAGGTTGTCATCATACACGTAGACCAGCAGGTCGTATTTGGCATAGGGGATGCCGAAGAGCACGACGTTGGAGGCGCCGGCATCGCTCTGGTCGAACATGGAGCGGTAGATGCCGTCGTCGGTCGATTTGCCGCGAGCGCCGGTCGAGCTCGCGCTGCTGGTGAATTCGGAGGTGAAACCGGAAACGGCCACGCCGGTGTTGTCCACATAGGAGCCGGCGACAGGCCCCAGCACCGCCACGGTGTTGGGAGCGGTGACCTGGTAGTTGTTCCAGTTGCCCTGACGGTAGTTCGCCACGCCAGACGGGACGTTGGCGGCGATGGCTGCGGCGGCATTGGTGAAATTAAGACCGATGGAGCGGACCACGGACTGCTTCACCGGCACGGACAACACCTCGGCGGTGTCAGCGCTGGAGAGCACGCCCGAGCGGACGCGGACGACGAAGTAGTAGGCGTTGCCGTTGGTCAGACCGGTGACGGTGGCGCTGGTGCCGGTGACCGTCTGGGCGGGCAGTTCGGGGAAAGCGCCGGCCGCGTCGCGCACCCGGATCTCGTAGCCGGTGGCGATGGCGGTGCCGGTCCAGGAGAGCGTGACCTGGCCGTCGCCGGCGGTGGCAGCGAGGCCGGTCGCGGGGGCGAGGTTGGTCGTGCCGGAAACCACCGAGGAAGCCACGGCATCGCCGACGGAATTCAGTGCGACGACTTGATAATAATAGGTCGTGTTGTCGGGCAGGTTGGAGTCGGTGTAGGTGTTGACGAAGGCGGACACAGTCGCGAGCGCCACGTAGGGCCCGGCCGGGCTGTCGGCGCGTTCCACGCGGTAACCCGTGGCACCGTTCACCGGCGACCAAGTCACGGTGTTTTGGCCCACGCCGCCGACGACCGAGACGCCGACGACCGAGGCCGGCGCGGTGGTAGCAGGCGCGGGCGCACCGGACTTCACGATCTGGAATCCACCGAGCTTGAGACGCGGAAAAGCGTCACCGGCATACTGGGCGGCAAGCGTGGCATCGAGGTCTCCGCTCAAGCCCTTGACCAGAATCATGTTGCCCTGGGGAATGGTCGACACGACCGTGGGAACGGCGAGCGGATCGGGAACAGGCCCCGCGTCCGTGCCCTGGTTTAGCACATAGCCAGCACCGTTGGCCTGAGGGTCGGCCAATCCGCCGCGGGTGTAATAAGTGGTGCCGTTGACCGTGATGGCCGCGGCGCGCGCCGCCCCATCGTTGCGGATGTAGAAATAGACATCGTAGGTGGCGTAGGGGATGCCCGTCGCGATCAAGCGCGAGGGAAGCTGCGGCGGAGTGGAGGTGGGCGTATCGCCGTAAATGTCGGCAAAGGTGCCAAAGAGTTTCGCATCGTCGGCCAACCCCGAGGAGGCCCCAGCGTTTCCGCTCGTGCCATTGGTGTAGGTGAGGGTGAGGCCGGTGACCGCCGCGCCCGCGCTGTCCACGATGATTCCAGGCGTGACGAAACCGGCCTCGGAGACCGGAACGGGCAGGCCATTCCAATTGGGCAAACGAACGGAAGGCGCCCCAGCTCGCTCAGCGGGCGCCAACGCGACTGCGGCCGGACCGTGCAAGTCGAAGCCAATCGCAAGCGGGACGTAATTCAAGGGGACGGCGCTAACGGGCGTGGCATTGACGCTGGAGCCGCCGGTGTTGTTCGCGGTGACCGTATAGTAATAGAAAGTGCCGTTTACCGCAGTGGAATCAGTGTAGCTGGTGCCTCCAATGGTCGCGAGATCCGTAAAGGCGCCGTTGTAAGACTCGGATCGCTTCACGGTGTAACTGGTGGCGGATGACGCAGGATTCCACGAAAGCGAGACCTGAGCGTCGCCACCGTTGGCGACGAGGCCCGTGGGGCTGGCCGGCGGGGAACCGGCCGGCGTGGTGTCCACGATCTGGAAACCCGCCACCTTCAACCGGCGCGCGGCGGCGCTGGTGGCCAGCGCGGTATAATTCGCGGTGAAGCTGGAGCCGGTCACGCCCTCGAACTTGACGTAATTGCCCTTGGCGATGGTTGAGACGTCGTAGATCGCGCCGTTTAGCGTCGCCTCGGTGTCGGCGGAGCGGATGTAGCCGGTGCCATCCGACGCGGGATGACCGCCGCCGTTGCCATAGATACTGGTGATGAAATAGGTGGTGGAGCCGATGCTGACGCTGCCCGCGCGATCAAGGGTATCGTCCTTTATGTAGAAATAAACGTCGTAGCGGGCGTAAGGGATGCCGCTCACGGTCAAGTTAGCCGCCGTGCCGTCGAACTTGTCATGGTGGCCTGAATACAAGGCGACGTCGTTCACCGTAGGACTGCCGGCGTTGGTCCAGTTGTTGTTTACCTCGGCATGGGTGAAGGAGAGCCCGGACACGACCGAGCCGGTGTTGTCCACCAATGTGCTCATCGCATCGAGCGTGTTGCCGGTGAAGGAATTCCAGTTCGCCTGCCTGGCGCCCGGCGCACCCGCTAGGGTGGCCGCAGCCATGGCCGTGCCACCGGAGCGAAATTGGACGCCGACCCCGCGAAGCGACGCGCCATCGGTGGGCACGGCGGACGCGGAGGCACCCTCGGTGGCTCCCTGGCTGTTAATGGCGGCGACGACGTAGTGATAAGTGTCCCCGTTGGTGAGACCGGTGTCGGTGAATTTCGTGGTCATCGCGTCGGTGACCCCGACCTCGACGAAAGGCCCGGAGGCGGACGTGCCGCGGCGCACCGAATACGACGTGGCGTCGAGCGCGCGGCCCCAAACCACGATCGCACGTTGGTTGCCCGGGACAATCTCGACGATACCCGGCGCGGCGGGGGCCGAGGCTGGCGCGGACAAAGCGGCTCCGGTATTTACCAACTGGAAGCCGACGATCTTCAAACGCTGCGTGGCATCGCCCATGTTCAAAGCGACGGTCGATATGGTCTGCGAGGAACCGGATAGTCCGGTGAATCGCACGTAATTGCCCAGCGTGGTCGTCGCCCCGTTGTTCACGGTGTCGGTCGCCTCGAGGTAGCCGGAACCGTCCGCGGTGGTGACGGTGGCCGCGATTCCGGTGCGGATAAATTTAGTCGCACCCCCAACGCTCACAGACCCGCCACGGTTGTTGCCCGTGGTCGCATCGAGACAATACACATAAATGTCGTAGGTCGCGTAGGGTATGGACGAGATCGTAAAGGTGCTCGGGGTGCCGTTATATTGATCGAAAAAGCTGCCAAACATCCGTGGATCGCCATCGGTCGCGTTGCCGCCGCCGAAGATGCTGCCGCCGGTGGAGCCGACCACGAAGCCGAGGGAAAGCGCGAGGGTGCGACCGTTGCCATCGACGGCCGTGGTCACGGGCGCGCCGAAGAAAGAATTCCAATTGGCGGAACGCGCGGCCGGCGCACCAGCCTGTGCCGTGGGCGCGAGCAGAGAGTTCGCGGCGGTGATGCCATGCACATTAAAACTGATCGCATCGATCGCGTTAAGCGCCTGGGAAACACCCATCGCGGTCAAGGCGGCGAGCAGAGTGCGAAAACGGGGGAAGTAAGAGCGGAACATGGGGAAATCTAGGGGTTGATCGCTGGAGTTTTTGAAGATGGGCGAACAGGGAAACACGCCGGCGTCCGCAAAGAACGAGGGCGTGGCGCAGAACCATGAAATCAGTGCACCGGCCAGTATCCCTTGGGGTTGGACGCGGTGCCGAATTGCTCACGGCCCCAAGTGGCCTCGGGACGCATGACCTTCACGCTTCCATCCACAAACAGGAACTCGAGCGTGCCGTTGCCGTTTATACGATCAGTCTGCTCCGGCACGACTATCTGACTGGAAACATCGCCGATGTCCGCAAAGGTCCATGATCCCACGAAGCTGTTGTCGCCGTTGTTGCGACGCGTCGTGAGCAGGATGACCTGCGAAGGCGTCGGCACCAAACTCAGCGGCGTGCCGCGGCGGAGGAACGGACGGCTGGTGTCATGTATGCCTATCCAAAAACCAGGCGTCGGCCGGGAGATTTGACCGCGAGGCATCGCGTAGGAACGGCGCGCACGGCTTTCGTTGGGCCTCGCCTTGTCTCCCGGGTGAAAGAAAAGATTCTCGGCCGATGGCGCCACCACGCCGTTTTCGTCAGGCTTGATGGAGAGATAGGGCAGGATCACCTCATCCCAACTTCCGCCGCCCGTGTTGGAGGTGTTGTAATTTGCGGCGGGTAAAATGTCCTTGTTGTCGCTGGCGAAGGTTCGCATCGCGATGCCGAGCTGACGCAGGTTGCTGACGGATTTGCTTTGGTGCGCTTTGCGCCGGACAGATCCGACCGTGGGTATCAAAATGGCGGCCAAGATCCCGATGATGGCGATCACGGTCAAAAGCTCGATCAAGGTGAAGCCTCGGCCTCGGGACTTCGCGGAAAAAATGGGCAGGGACATACGCATGTTCGGAAGGGTTGGGGTTGCCATCATGCCAACAAAGCACTCCGGACTGGACAAGGGCACCAATGTTTACACTGGAAAACACAGGCGCTTCCTCGGCTAAATTCCCACGTGAGGTTTCTAGTGTAAACAGGCTGTGCGTTGCCCGGACCAGCCAATCGGCAAATTTTGTCCGCACCCTGCAGACCACGGGGCCGACGGTTTCTCCACATGAATTTCCCCCTCGTTTTCCCAAGACGCCTTTTGTCCGCATTGTTCATGGTTGTCGCAGCCGCGTCGGCCGCGCCGGCGCTCGACCAGGTGATTTTTGGTGATCCTGCGTCGGAGAACGAGCACGGTCTTGTTGCGGAATACTCCGCCGTCGCCACCGGTCCGAGCGGCACGCTTCTCGCCCAACCGCATCGCGTTTTTCAGCCGCGCGAAACGGAGAGCATCTATGGCGGCTCGGCCACCTTCACCCTGGCGGTCCATCCTACCAGGCGGACTTACTTTTCCGCCAAGCTCTGGGGCGGCGACGACGCTCGTGGCGACCTGTCGAAGGGCAGACTCTACGTTTATGTGCTGCTCGACGGGGTGGAATATCAAATCGGTTATCGGCACGAGGGTGACCACCAAGCCAACCTCACCGACGACAGCTACGGTCCCAGCCTGCCGGGTCGCTTTTTTTACTCCACCGTGCTGCTGCCCCTCTGGATGACCCAGGGGAGGGAGTCGCTCACTTTCAGGATAATCGCCAGCGGTCGGATTTATGCGCTCGGCGCCGGCTACGAGGGCGATGGCGGCAATTACCAATTCACCATGAAGGCGCCCAGTCGCGGCATATATCGCGCCTATACGCACATCGAGCCGCGGCTCGACCCGGTCGGCGAGGTCCAGGGAACGGAACCGGTCACCACGCCCAGACCGGCGCTGTCGGCGACGAGCCAGCTCGGATCCAACAGCGCGTATTTCGCCTCCGTGCGGGGACAAATCAACAATCGCCTAAACACCGCCCCCTCGCTCGCGTCCTCCAATTTCACTCCCGGCGGCGTGGAATTTCTCGCCTGCTCCTACCATGTGGACGGGAGGATCGACCCGTTTCAAGTCGCGCTGCCCGGCTACTTGAATCCGGCCGTTCCGCTCCGGGTGCGGGAGTTGATCGACCTGCACGCAACCGACTACGCCGCCAATCCCGGACGGGTTGATGACGACTGGGGTGGTTTGTATGGGCCCATTGGATACGCTATTCAACGGCTGTCCGCGGAACTCGCGCCGGAACTGGACACGCTCGTCGACTTCGGCGCCGGTGGCACACGCCTTCGCCGGCATGGCTGGGCGGACATGCTGCACGCCAGCCGCGAGTTTGGGAGATATAACCGGGACGGTCGCGCCCTGACCAATCAAGGCATGCTCGCCGACCAAAACATATATAAAGCCAACCTCGGTCTGCGTGCGCTCGGCGACCCTCGCGCCTGGCCCGAGGCCGAGGCGCTGCGCTACCTTCACGAGGCGGCCGGGCTGCGGCCATGGCTTGGCTCCGATCTGCCGGGAGGAGGCTCCAGCCGGCCATATGGGGATGACTACTTCCAAGTCACACCCAAGGGGCTGACCCGCGAATGGGGCTATGTCGGCACGAACTACGGTGAACTTCAGAGTTACGTGGCGCGTTTCCACCGCCTCAGCGGCGACCCCGCCCTACGTGACCAAGCGGCCCTCATGCTCCGCGCCCGCGCCGCCTTTCGCCGTCCGGCGGTCGAGCCCGCCGGTTTGCTGCACCACCCGCGCATGGCCGCCATAGGCTACCTTGCCTGGCGCGGCGCGGGCGAATCAGACGGCAACGGCTTCGGGGGCGAATCGGCCTACGGCGACCGCACCGGCGCCCTCGCCGGCATGCTCACCGCCGCCACCACCCTGGATCCCCTCGCCATCGGCTACGCCAAGCAGATGCTGGCCGACGGACAATTCTTCCCCTCCTTGACCCAGGGCGGTTACGCCACGCTCAACGCACTGGACGTCTTCGCCGATTACGCCGTCGTCGCCCGCGCAACCGACCCGGGGCACCGACTCCCGATGGGCGACGGCCGGCCGGATTTTGCCTGGGCGGACGAGGTCAACGGCGTGGTCGCCGCACAAAAAGGCTCCGAGCGCCTTTGGATAGCGCCCTACTGGCAGGCGAAAGCCGGCACGGGGATAAACGGCGTGGCGCGGTTCCACTACACCAACGGCGTCTGGGACCAGATCGGCACCATGGAGACCACGCCTCTGTTTGATTTCAGCGGGCGATTCTTTGTCCGCCCCAACCGCGTGGACAAGCCCGAGGCCGACTTATACGTTCCGCCCGCCCCTCCGCGCAACGCCTACGCCGGCGAGAAGCTGCCACTTGGCAACTCGCCCCCCGGGGCTTCGCGCGACGATCCGTTTCGCGGGCGGCCGGATTTTTACGCGTTTCGCTTTGGGCGATTTCTCTTCGGTCTCAACCTCTCCGCCGAGCGCACCCGCGACTTGCGCACACCGAGGGATTTCGTGTCGGCCACCGATCTCGTCACGGGTGCATCCAAATCAGGCTCCACCATTGCCGTGCCGCCGCGAAGCACGGTGGTCCTGGCCCTGGACGCCGTATCCGATGCCGCACCTGCGCCAGCCACGCCCGCATGGCTCGAACTCGCGCTAAGCACGGAGGGACCGGAGCTCACATGGGCTCCCGCCTCCGGTGCGACGGGTTACACCATCCGACGCTCCACCTCACCGGAAGGTCCATTCGACGTGATCGCCGTCGCCGCGACCGGCACCACTTTCGTGGATACCAACACATTCCCGGGCCTGACCTACCACTACACGGTCACCGCGACGAACTCGCACGGCGAGAGCTACCCATCACATGCCAACTCCATTCTAGCGGGCTCTGCCGCAGCCGTCCTCTCCATTAACCTCGCTCCGACAAGCGGAGCAACAATGGTCGAGTCCGACCGTGCCGGCGCACCCGGCGTTCGCGCCACCCGTTGGAACAACTTTTCCGGCGGCACTATCGAATCCGGATTGCTGGACGCCGCCGGACGCCCCGTCACCGGAGTCACCGCCACGCTGACCAACGGCAATTCAGGCGGCTTCAGTGATCGAGGAGGTTCGCTCGGAGACGAGGCCTCCCTTTTCCGCACCGTGCTGGACAAGTTCGGCGGCACCCCCGCCACATTGACGGTCACCGGCATACCGCACGCGAACTACGACGTCTACTTCTACGTCCATCCCGATGAAAACACGCCCGGGGCCAACGATCGCGGTGGGCGCTTCACCATCGGCGACACCACCTACTTCGTCCGCACGGGCACAGCCACGCGGGTAGCCGGTCCCGGTGACTACCTGCGGGCGAGTTCCACCACGCTGGGCTCGGGCATGGATGTCGAACTCGGCAACTACGTGCGCTTCGAAAATCTCTCCGGTCCTCTCACCGCGACCTTTACCGCGGTCAACATCAACGGCGGCACGCAAAGGCTCAAGGTCGCCGGCTTCCAGATCGTCGGTCGCACCGCGCCCGCACCCGGGGGCCTTGCCGCGATCCCGGACGGGCCGGGTGCCATCGCGTTGTCATGGACGCCGGTCGACCATCCGGACGTGAGCTACCGGATAATGCGCGCCTTCTCCGCCGCCGGCCCGTTCACCATCGTCGCCAATCAAGTGTCCGGCGCATCCTGGCGCGACACCGGCCTCACCGCAGGCGCGACCTACCATTACACGGTATCCAGCATTAACTCAGCGGGGCCCGGCGTGGCATCCCAATTGGTTTCCGCTTCTACACCGACCCCGCTCATGGTCTGGCGCATGTCGGTCTTCGGCACATCGGCCAACGCGGGCGAGGCGGCCGACGCCGCCGACGCCGATGGCGATGGCTTGGCCAATTTGCTGGAATATGCACTCGGCTCCTCTCCCCTCTCCGCCGCATCGCGCGCCGCGCCCGCGATCACGCTTGACGACGCTGGTGACGGGCGGCGCCTGCGTTTGGATTTTTCCCGGGTGAACGATCCGTTCCTTCGCTACGCCGTTCACGCCGGCGACGAACTCGACGGTCCGTGGGCCGAAATCTGGCACAGTATCGGCGCGCAAAATCTGGCCGGCCCGCTCTCGGTGAGCGATACCCGCCCCGTGGCGGCATCGCCCCGCCGCTTTCTCCGCGTCGCCGTCTCCGCCGCGCCCTGATTTTCCGGAACGCGAGTGCGGCGGATAAATTAAGCCGTGGTCGCGACTCGGCGTGGCAAGCTTTTGCCATCCACCCAGCGGCCTTCGACAAGGATGCGTCGCTGGTATTGCGGGATACCGCGCTCATTTTCGAGCACCAGCGCGGCGAGCGTGCTCACCGCGACGCGACCTATCTCGGGGGAATTTTGGTCCGCACCGGCGTCGAAATTACCGTCGAGCACACTCGTCGTCGCCACCGCCAGATCATCCGGCACGCGCAGGCCGAGACCGTTCATGATGCCGAGCAGACGAGGCGAAGTCGTGAAGATAGCCTGGGGCTTTTCCCGCGCCAGCCACTTCGTGAACTGCGCCTGGTTTCGCCGGGCGTCCGGTTCCAGCACGAGGGTGTTTAGCCGGTCGCCGGGCACGGCGAACTCCTCCTGCGCGTTCAGATAGCCTTCGCGAAAATGTCCGCCCGTGCTGCGCTCGAAGGCGTCGTCGGTCACGTAGCCCACGCGCTTGTATCCATAGGCGAAGGCCTTTTGGCAGGCGAGGCGCGCGCAGTGGCTCTGGTCGCTGGTCACGGTATGCGCCGGCAGGTTCGTGACCGAGGAACCGAATCTCACGAGCGAAAACCGGTTCCAATCAAAGTCCGGCAACTGCAACTCTCCGCCGTGGGGTGGGATCAACAGACCTCGCACGCCGCGAGTCTCCAAGATTGACTGCAAACGCGCCCCCGACTTGCCGCGCTGCCAGCGAAATTCCTCAAGATTATAGCCGAGCCGCTCCGCCGCGTCCTTCGCGCCAAGCCAGTAGCCGTCAAACTCCTTGAACCGCCGCAAGGCCTTGGGGTCCTCCCACATGTTGATCCAGCCTATGCATGAGCGAATGCTCACGCCCGACTTGCCCCGCCGGTAGGCCACGAGGGAGGCCAGCATAGGATCGGGCCTGTAACCTAGTCGCTCAGCCGTGGCCTGCACCGCCTTTCGCGTGGCTTCGGAAATTCTCGTCGAGCCGCGCATAGCCAGGGATACAGCCACATGCGATAATCCAAGTTCGTTTGCTATGTCGCGCAAAGAAGGTCTGTGCAGACGGGAGGAGGCATTTTTCGAACTCATGTTTGCGATGCGGCGAGGCGACGAACTACACCGTCGGGACCGCCGTCGGGTGCGCTGAAGCAACGGGCAAGTTACCAAAGAAAGCAAGGATGCCTTTTACCTTGCGCGCCCGGTTCGGCAGAATTGTCGCATCCATACTCCGGGTGCAGAACATGTCACATCCCCCTCATTCCCTTTCGCTGGAAACCTCTCTGCGCACATCACCATCCGCCGGTGAAAGTTCACCCCGCGGCGTGTTCGCCCTGGATCCCGCGGCCATTGACTTGGTCTACGCCAAGGAAGACCGCGAACGGATCGCGAAACTGGTCGATGTGCGCGAAGACGTTATCTTAACCCCGGAAAACTGGCGCAGGCACAAGGATGTCCTGTTCGACGTCGAGTTTATCTTCTCGGGCTGGAAATCACCGGTTTACGACGCCGAGTTCATGGCCGCCACACCGCGACTGAAGGCCATATTTTATGCGGCTGGTTCGGTGCGCTACTGCACCAGCGACGCCTTCTGGAAGCGGGATATTCCCATCTGCAGCGCCTACGCCGCCAACGCCGTGCCGGTCGCCGAATACACCGTCGCGGTCGCCATGCTTGGCTTGAAGCAATTCTGGCGTCGCGCCGCCCTCGCCCGCCAGGGCGAAGGCTGGGGCGACCATACCCGTCCTATCCCCGGTGCTTTCAGGGCCACGATCGGCCTTGTGTCCTTCGGTATGATCGCGCGACGCGTGGTGGACCTGCTCGCCTCCTACGATCTGCGCGTGCTCGTTTACTGCCCCTACCTGTCGGCCGACGAAGCCGCCATAAGCGGCGTGAAGTCCGTCCCCCTCGACGAATTATTCCGGCTTAGCGACGTCGTCTCCATCCACACTCCGGTTCTGCCGGAAACCATCGGCTTCATCGGTGGAGATCTCGTCCGACTCATGAAACCCGAGGCCACGCTGATAAACACCGCGCGTGGCGTCATCCTCGATCAACCGGCGGTTGTCGCCGCCTTGCGCGAACGCCCCGACCTGACGGCCGTCCTCGACGTCACCAACCCCGAGCCTCCGGAGCCGTCCGACCCGCTTTTCGCTCTGCCCAACGTCATCGTCACCCCCCACATCGCCGGCTCGCACGGCAGCGAATGCAGCCGACTTGGCAGCTACATGGTCGAGGAACTGCAACGTTTCCTGCACGACCGCCCGCTGTGCTGGCGTATCACGCAAGAAATGTCCCACCGCATGGCCTGAGGAACGACTTCGCCTCCCTCTTAGATTAGCCGCCCTCCATGAGCGTAGATGGCATACCACGAATTTGGGAAAACCCGGAATTCACCTCGCTAAACAAACTACCGGCCCGCGCCAGCTTCGACGCCTATCCCGACGCGCGACGAGCCCTCGCCGGCAAGCGCGAAAAATCACCCTGGTTCCAGACACTTGACGGAATCTGGCGGTTCCGGCTCTTCAAGGGCCCAGGCGAGGCCCTGGCTTTTGTGAACGACAGGTCCTCCGGCGACACCGGCTGGGCCGAGATCCCGGTGCCCGCGAATTGGCAGATGCACGGGTATCACTTCCCGCACTACACGAACTTCAACATGCCGTTCCGGGAGACGCCGCCCTTCACCCCCGACGACAACCCAACCGGCGTCTATCGGCGAACCTTCTCCGTGCCTGCCGGCTGGGATGACCGTCGCGTGGTCCTCCACTTCGCCTCGGCCGACTCCGTGCTCGCCGTCTATCTCGATAGCCGTCTGGTGGGCGTGTCCAAGGACTCGCGCCTGCCCGCCGAATTCGATGTCACCGCGTTGGTGCGTCCGGGCGTCGAACACGAACTGGTCGCCGTCGTCGTCCAATATTCCGACGCCTCGTTTCTCGAGGATCAGGACATGTGGCGACTCGGCGGTCTGCCGCGCGAGGTTTTCCTCTACGCCACGCCGCGCATCCACCTCGCCAACATCAAGACGAGCACTGAGGTCGATCTCGACGCGCACACCGCCGAACTCGAGGTGCTGGTCAAGGTCGGCTTCCCCGTCAAAGACCGCGCCTTGCCCGACACGCGGGTGTCGGTGCGCCTGCTGGATCCCGAAGGTCGCGACGTGCTCGAGTCACCCGCCGTCGCCGGGGTCGTCCACCTGCGCCGCTCCCAGGACTTCGATCTCAACCACGCCCGCCTCCGCCTCGCCGTCACCAAAAAACAACTACGCCTTTGGTCGCACGAGAGCCCCGAGCTCTACACTCTGCTCGTCTCCCTCGCTCCGCCCCGCGCCACCGGCGTCCCCGGCTCGCACGCCGCCGTGCGCGTCGGCTTCCGCAAGATCGAGGTCCGTGATCGCGATCTGCTCATCAACGGCCGCCGCGTGCTCATCAAGGGTGTCAACCACCACGAGCACCATCCCGACCGCGCCAAGGCCGTCCCCCACGAGACGATGCGCCGGGACGTGGTCTTGATGAAGAGGTTCAACTTCAACGCCGTCCGCCTCTCCCACTACCCGCACGACCCGCGTTTTCTCGACCTCTGCGACGAACTCGGCCTCTACGCGATCGACGAGGCCAACGCCGAGTCGCACGACCTCTCCAACGTCCTGTGCGAGGACGCCCGCTACGCCACCGCTTGGCTCGATCGCGCCATGCGCATGGTGATCCGCGACATCAATCACCCCTCCGTCATCGCCTGGTCATTGGGTAATGAGTCCGGCTACGGCCCGCCGCACGACGCCGCCGCCGGCTGGATCCGCCACTTCGACCCGTCGCGCCCCCTCCACTACGAGGGAGCCATCGCCCGCTGGCAGTCCGCCCTCACCTGGGCGCACGGCTCTTCCGCCACCGACCTCATCTGCCCGATGTATCCGGGCATCCAGGAACTGAATGATTGGCTCGATTTTGCCGACAAACACTGCCCGCCCGCGCCGGAACAATCCCGCGCCGAACTCCTCGCCTCCTACCCCGGCCTCGACAGAATAAAGCCGGTTCGCGTCCGGCCCGACGCCAAGCCGCTGCCCACTCCCCTGCACCCGCTGGCCCGCCCTGTAATCCTCTGCGAATACAGCCACGCCATGGGCAACTCCAACGGCTCCCTCTCCGACTACTACCGTCTCTTCAAGTCCCGTGCCGGCATCCAGGGCGGCTTCATCTGGGAATGGTGCGACCACGGCCTGCGGCAAAAGACCGCCGATGGCCGCGAGTTCTTCGCCTTTGGCGGCGACTTCGGCGATCAGCCCAACGACCTCAACTTCGTCTGCGACGGCATGGTGTCCGCCGACCGGATACCCCACCCCGCCTGCCACGAACACCACCGCCTCGCGCAGCCCGTCGCCGTCGCACTCGTCTCCGCCGCCACCGGCCGGTCCGCGCGCATCCGTGTGCGCAACGAGCTCGACTTCTCCACCCTCGAATCCGCCGGCCTCCGCGCGCGCTGGACGCTCCAGGCCGACGGCGAGGCCGTGCGCACCGCGAACATCCCCGCCTCCTCGCTCAAAAACCTGCCCCCCGGCGCCGAGCGCGACGTCTCGCTCGCCCTCGGCACGCTGCCCGCCGACGCGCGGGAGTTCCACCTCATCGTGGAGTTCTTCCTCGCCCGCGACACCGCCTGGGCCGACGCCGGCCACGTCGTCGCCTCCACCCAGCTCGCCCTCCCCGCGCGCGCCTCGCGCCGCATCGCCAATCTCAAATCGCGGATTTTCAGCTCCTCCGCCGCCGTCACGACGACCGAGACTCTCGGCGGCGTCGCCCTCGCCGCCTCCGGTCTCGTAGCCACCTTTGACCGCGCCACCGGCACGCTGTCGTCTCTCCGCCGCGACGGTCGCGAGCGCCTAGCCCGCGGCCCGCTCGTCGAGCTCTGGCGCGCCGCCACCGACAACGACGGCATCCGCCTGCGCGAGAAACAGGGCAACACCGCCCTCGGCCGCTGGCTCCCTCTCGGCCTCGAAAAAGGCATCCTTCACCGGCCCTCGCGCTTCGAGGTCGCCGCGTCCGCCCACGATGGTTCCGTCACCGTCACCCTCGCCCACCAAGCCACCACGCGCCTGCGCGACAACTGGCGGGATGTGAGTCACGTCCATCGTTACACGGTGCATCCCGACGGACGCATCGAGGTCGCCAACGAGTTCCTGATCGCCAAGGACTACGACGACCTGCCCCGCATCGGCGTGCGCCTAGATATCGTCCCCGGCTTCGAGCGACTTGCCTACTTCGGCCGCGGACCCTTCGAAAACTACTCCGATCGCAAAGCCGCCGCCGACCTCGGCGTGTGGGAAAACACCGTCGCGGGCGAATACGTTGACTACGTCCTGCCCCAGGAGCACGGCCACCACACCGACGTGCGCTGGCTGGAACTCTCCACCAGCGGACGCCGCCCCGCCACGCTCCGCGTCGAGGGCGCGCCCACCCTCGAATTCAACGCCACCCACTTCACCGCCGAAGAGCTTTTCGCGTGTCGACACACGACCGATCTCCGACCGCGCGCGGAAACCATCCTCTATCTCGACGTCGCTCAGCGCGGCCTCGGCACCGCCACCTGCGGCCCCGATGCCCTGCCCGAACACCGCATTCCGGCCGGCAAGCACACGCTCGCCTACTCGTTGCGCGCCTGATCCACCCGCCGCAGAAACGGGTAGATCGTAGGCCAGTGGCGCTTGTCGTCTCGACGAAGAGTTGCGCCCAACGGTCGCCGTTTGGCCGCAGGGCCCCCGCCTTGCATTTCCGAGCCGGACAGCTGACGCACCGCCGAATCCCCCCAATCCACCGACGCCAGCCTTCCTGCGGATTTCGGATTGCGACGCGGACGGCCCGACAACCGCCGCCCTAGTTTAAGGGGTAAACTCCACGTCGCTTGCACCTCGCTACTCGCCTCACGGTGTAATCGTTAAGGTGAGGCAATATTAGCCGTAGCCGCGTCTCGCGCCCGTCGGCTTACTTCTGCCTTCACTCCTTGCGACAAGTCCGCCCGAACGCGCCTTCCTGCAACCTGACCCTCACATGCGAATCCCCGCCCCGAACCACTGCCTCGCCTCTTTAGTGCTCCCTTTGGCCGCCTCGCTCGGCCTCGCCCAGGCCTCCGCGCCAAACGCCGGCTCGATCCTTTGGTATGACGCACCCGCTAAATCATGGATGACCGAGGCGCTCCCCCTGGGCAACGGCTCGCTCGGTGCCATGCTCTTCGGCCTCACCGATATCGAGCGTATCCAGTTTAACCACGACACCCTCTGGATCGGCTCCGAAAAAGACACCGGCCGCTACCAAAGCTTAGGCGACATTTTTATCCAGCTCGGTCATAGAGACGTCACCGACTACCGCCGCGAGCTAGACCTCGACGCCGCCACCCTCAAGGTCACCTACCGCAAGGACGGCGTCACCTATACCCGCACCGCCTTCGCCAGCCGCCCTGGCGGCGTGATCGTTTATCGCATCGCCGCCGACAAACCCGGCGCCCTATCCGGCCGTGTCTGGCTCACCGATATGCACCAAGCCGAGCCCTCGGCCTCGGACGATACCCTCTCCGCCGCCGGACGGCTGGGCGCCTCTGGCCTCCGCTACGCCTCTGCCGTCAAGGTCATGACCGGCGGCGGCTCCGCCCGGACCGACGACTTCGACTCCGTCGCCCACGCCGAACTTTTCGCCGACCTACCCGACATCGCCGAAACTCCCGGCCCCGCCGCCGGCGCCAAGTCCGCCAACCTCGTCGTCCGCCGCCCGGTCGCGGCTTCCATCGTATTCAAAAACTGCGACAGCGTCACCCTCGTCCTCGCCGCCGACACCGACTACCTCGCCGACTCCGCTCGCGGTTGGCGCCGCGAGGGCGATCCCGCCGAGCGCGTCGCCGCCCGACTAGCGCCCGTTTCCGCCGGCACCCTCTCCCGCGTTTATCAAGAGCACCTCGCCGACTACCGCTCCGTCTATCGCCGCTTCGCCGTTGATATCGGCGACACCGCCACCGCCATCGCCGCCCAGCCCACCGACCGCCGCCTGCAAGCTTACACCGCGAACCCGAACATCGACCCCGACCTTGAGGAACTCGTGCTCAACTATGGCCGCTACCTCATGATCGCCAGCGCCCGCCCCGGCTCCCTCCCCGCCAATCTCCAAGGCCTCTGGAACGACACCAACTTCCCCGCCTGGCGCGGCGACTACCACACCAACATCAACGTCCAGATGAACCACTGGCCGACCGAACCGGCCAACCTAGCCGAGTCGCACCGCGTCTTCCTCGACTACGTCGTCAGCCAGATCCCCGTCGCTCGCCAGCGCACTCGCGAGGAGCCCCTGTTTTCCGCCGCAAAGGAGGGCTGGACCCTACGCACCGAGCACGGGGTCTTCGGCGGCGGCAGCTACAAGTGGAACAACGTCGCCAGCGCCTGGCACGCCCAACACTTCTGGGAACACTACGCCTTCTCGCTCGATAAGACCTACCTCCGCGAGATCGCTTACCCCGTCATCCACGAGGTCGTCCGCTTCTGGGATGCCCTGCTGATCGATCGCCCCGACGGCACCCTCGTCACCCCCAAGGGCTGGTCCCCCGAGCACGGCCCGGAGGTCGAGGCCATCTCCTACGACCTCCAACTCGTCCACGATCTGTTCACCAACTACCTCGAAGCCGCCGACGCCCTCGACATAGACCGGGACTACCGCGACCGCATCGCAGCCCGGCGCGCACGCCTGCTCGCGCCCAAGATCGGCCGATGGGGCCAGCTCCAGGAATGGGAGGCGGATATCGACGACCCGCGTAACACCCACCGCCACGTCTCCCACCTATTCGGTGTCCATCCCGGCCGCCAATTCACCGCCACCGGCACGCCCGAGTTCTTCAAGGCAGCCCGCGTCTCCCTCGACGCGCGCGGCGACGGCGGCACCGGCTGGTCCCGCGCTTGGAAAATCAATTTCTGGGCCCGCCTCCAAGACGGCGACCGCGCCTACAAACTCCTGCGCGCCTTCATGAATTTCACCCGCGACCAGAAGATGGGCATGGAAAACTCCGGCGGCCTCTACCCCAACCTCCTTTGCGCCCACCCACCCTTCCAGATCGACGGCAACTTCGGCTACGTCGCCGGCGTCGCCGAGATGCTCGTCCAGTCCCACGCCGGCGGTATCGACCTTCTCCCCGCCCTGCCCTCCGCCTGGCCGACCGGATCGGTCAAGGGTCTGCGCGCCCGCGGCGCCTGCGAGGTCGAGCTTGTATGGAAACACGGTGAATTCGTCCGCGCCGTCGTCACGCCACGCACCGGTTTTGTTCCTCACCTGCGCTACCGCGGTGAAATTCTCGACCCCGCGAAAGACCCGCGCGTCGTGATCGCACGCCCCTGAGAATCGCGGGCGTTTAACAATGTAAGCCCCGGGGCCTTTGCACCTCCGCCAGGGACGATGCTTGGTTTTCGCCAAGCTAGTTTTCCCCTTCCCCGCCTCCGCGCCGGTCAGGCTTAGCCGCCGCACCTCCATCCGCTCGTTCATGCAAATCCCACGCCCTTTCCTCGCCCGCTTTGTGTCCGCGCTCATCCTGCTCGGCCTGTCACTGCACGGCATTCTCCGCGCGCAGAACGCCGCCGTGCCGGCCGCCAACGAGAGCGTCCGCATCGAGCGCGTGGTGACCAACGGCTTCGTCCACCCCGGCATCGGCTACACCAAGGAAAACCTCGATCTCGCCCGCGCCCAGACCATCGCCGGCAAGGAGCCTTGGGCGTCCTACTATCGCGCGATGGCCCTCAGCCCCGACGCCGCGCGCGACGTCGCCTGCCGCAACGAGAGCGCCGAACGGCCCGGCTACCCCGACGCGGACGGTCTCAACAACCGCGGCGTCATGACCCGTCTCGGCGTGGACGGGCGCCGCGCCCAGACCCAGGCGCTCATGTATTTCTTCACCGGCGACGAGACCTACCGCGCCAACGCCCTCCGCATCCTGCGCGTTTGGTCGCGCATGGATCCGACCAAGGCCAGCTACTACCCCGACGGCCACATCCACACCGGCTGGCCGCTTCATCGCCTGCTCAACGGCGCCGAGATCATCCGATACACCAGCGTGAATAACCCCGCCCTCCGCTGGACCGAGGACGACACCCGCCGCCTCACCCACAACCTGATCACGCCCACGGTCCAAAAGGTGATGTATTCCAACGGCTGGTTCATGAACCAAAACAACTTCGCCCTCCACGGCGCGATGTCGGCCTTCATCTTCACCAACGATCGCGAGGGCTACGACCAGCGCGTAGAATGGTTCACCGTCAACAAAACCGCCCCCAACCCCGGCTGGGACGGCTCCATCAAACAACTCGCCCGCCTCGTGGACACCGACGCCCTCACCGGCAAAAAAGTCGAGCCCCAGGTCCAACTCGTCGAGCTCGGCCGCGACGGCGCCCACGCCGCCGAGGACGTGAACCTCTTCGTCCACATTTCCATGCTTATGATGGCCCAGGGCACCAAGGTGGACCCCGTCTCCGGCGAGCCCTCCACCGCGTCTAATGCCGTCGGCCCCTTCGAGTTTCTCGACGACCGCATCCTCAAGGTCGCCGACTACGCCGCCCGCTGGATACTAGGCTATGATACCCGCTGGATTCCCGTCGCCTACGACATGGCCCCCGATGGCACTGTCCGCCGCATCTACCCGCGCCTCTCCGACCAATACCGCGGCCGCCTGACCACCTTCACCTTCTGGCATCTGTATTTTTATTACAAATACGAGCGCGGCGTGGATGTCGCCTCCGCCGCCCCCCACTTTCACGAGCTCTTTCTGAAGCGCATCGAGGATCTCGACTGGCTGCGCCTGCCCAAACAGGCCGAGGAAATGGGTGCTGCTCTCCTCCTGCCGCCGACCACGCCCGGCATCATTGCGCTGGAGCGCCGCGTCACCGCGCTTACGCCCTCCGTCACCGTCGTGCGCGAGGACGACTCCGTCTTCGTGCGCGTTGCCCCGACGACCGAGCCCGCCCGCCTCAACATCCTCAGCGCCGCCACCCCGTCCAAAACCCTCGCCCTGCGCGTGCGCTCCAACCGCCCGGCCCACCTCGAAATCCAAGGCTTCACTCAACCCTGGATCATCCCCGACACCGGAGGACGCTGGATCTACTCGACCTACGAGCTCGGCGCCTACGAGACGCTCGAAAACATCGCATTCCTCCGCGTCGCCCCCTCGCCCGGACTCGTGCTAGACCTGGCGGAACTAGTGCAGGACGCGGAAACCCACCTCGCCCCGCCTCGCTTCGTCCAGCCCGACACCGTCCTCCGCGCCCGCGCCTATGCCGGCCAGCCGTTCACCCTCAATTTTTCCGCCCCCCCCGGCAAAGACGTCGCCCTCGCCTACAGCCTGCACGCCGCCCCCGCCGGCGCATCGATCAACCAATCGGGCGCCTTCACGTGGAAACCCACCGCAGGCCAACACCGTTTTGTCGTCGCCGCCGGCGATGACCGCGCCACCGCCGCCAAATTCGTCATCCTCGACGTCGCCCCCGACTTCGACACCGCCGTCGCCGCGCTAAAAGCCGACTACGATCCCGCCATCGATTACGTCCGCGCCTCGCGTCAACGTCTCGACGCAGCCCTCGCCGCGCTCGACGCCCTGCCGACCTCCGCCGATGCGGACACGCGCCACGCCGCCTTCGCCGCCCTCCAGTCCGCCATCCGCGCCCTTGAACCGCTCTCGCCCCGGCTCGCCGACGGCAGCCTCGATTACGTCAAGACCTCCACCTCGCCCGACGCCGGCCAAAACCTCGCCCTTCTCGCCGACGCCAACGACGACACCTTCCCCGTCTTCACCCTCGCCCGCGACGGCAACTACACCCTCGACTTCGGCCCCGACTTCAAAGTCGCCGTGGACGCCTTCTCCATCGAGGGCCGCCTGAATTTCGAGGAACGCGCCGCCGGCACCGTGCTCTTGGGCTCCAACGACGGCCGCGAATGGACCCGCCTGACTTCCGGACAAAGCGAGATGTCCACCGGCATCGTCCGCGTGGAAGTGCTCCCCACCCAGCGCACCCGCCCCTACCGTTTCCTGCGCATCCAAAAAACCAGCAGCGGAATCTTCGAACCCTCTGAACTTCGTCTCCACGCCCGCCGAGTTGAGATCGGCAATCTCATCGAGTCCGCCACGCTCTCCTCCCCCGGCTCGATTCAAAACCGTATCGTCCCTGGCGATATCGCCAGACTCGAGATCACCACCCGCGGCCCCGTGCGCAAACTTCGCGCCTCCATCCAGGGCACGACCGCCCAGGTCAAACAGCTCACCGCCTCGTCGTATCTGGCGGAGGCAACCATGCTCCGCGAAAAGTCCGCGCCAGGCTGGATAACCTTCCGTATCGACTACGAGCGCCCCGACGGATCGGCCGCCGATCCGATCCTCCTCACCACCGACGAATCCCGCCTGCTGCTCGGCGACGACTCGACACTGCTCCGCAATCTTCCCGACCTCGCGCGCGTGCTCGATCCGGTCTCCGGCGCACCCGTGGCCGAGGGTAACCGCTGGCTCAAAATTCTCCTCGATGGCGACGCCTCCACGTTCACCGACATCCGCGCCACAGGCGGCGGCTCGGCCGAGAGCCTGACGCTCGATTTCGGTCCGGCCAAACGCGCGCGACTGTCGCGTGTCGAGCTGCTCGCCCGCCAGGATCGCAACTTCAGCCGCATCGGCGGCACCGTCGTCGAAGGCTCCGACGACCTGAAAACGTGGACCGCCCTGACATCGGTCGCGACCGCGACGACCGACTGGCAATCCCTTCCCGCGCGCGACAACCGTCGCCGCTACCGCTACGTCCGCGTGGTCAATCCCGGCGCTTGGTTTTGCAACATGTCCGAACTGCGTCTCCACGGTGTGGTGGAGTGAGGCGGGCCACCGCTCCCGTCCGTCGGTTCAGCGCACACACACCCTAACCGTTCGGTTGCTTCTCCTCCGGAACGTATCCGGCCTTTATACGGGCCATGACCAGCTCCGCATGGTCGCGCGCTTCGGCATCGGATAACTTTTCCAGCCAGCCGCGCGCCGAGGCCTCGTCCAGCCGCCCCCACACCTCAAGCAACTCCCCGACCGCCAGCTTTTGCTCCGCACTGGCCGGAAACGAAGCGACAAACTCCGCCGCCTCCGTCGGCTCCTTCGCCGCCCAGATCCGCATGATCGAGCCTAGCGCGGGTGCGACGACCGCACGGTTTTTCACCATGGCCAAAAGCGACTCGGCCGCCGCCAGCGGATCCGTGTTCGCATAGCCGACATTTACCGCCGCGAGCAGGCGCTCCCTCTGCTCCGGCGCCACCGCCTGCGCCGCCCACGCACTCGCCTCGGCGTATGAACTTTTCCCCCACGCGAGCGCCGCCCACTCCTGCACTTCCAGGCGACGCGAATTCTCGACGCCGACAAACTCCAGAAACCGTAAGGTCTCAGACGGATTTTCAGCCACAATCGCGTCCTCGGCCACCGACGTCGCCACGTTGTCGCGCCAGACTCCGGGCTCCAGCCCGCCGACATAGGCGCGCGCCTGCTCCGCATCCTCGCCGAACCAGCCCTGCATCAAACCAGCCGCGGCCACGGGCGAAGGATCCGGATTTTTCGCCATCCATTCGGCCGCGCCCGCCCGATCCTCCTTGAACCAGCGACGCAGACAAAATGTCGCCAAGCGGCGTCGCCACAAATCCCGCCGGCATGTGTTTCACCAACATCGCCGCGCGTTCCCTATCCAGGGCCAAAGCAAACTCGTTGGTGAGATTCGCGATCTGCTCCAGCTCGTCGATGAGATCCGGCGACAAGCGTCAAACTCGCGAAACTCATGCAACCGCTTCGGTGGACTCCAGCGGTTCACCCAACCCAGCGTCGCGGTCACCGGCCTCTCATGAACGTTGCGCCGGTAACTCGCCAGTGCGCTTAGCAACGGATCTGGCGCATAGCCCAGCTTGGCCGCCGCACGCCGCACACGCTCCCGGGTCGCCGCCGCGATGCGCGGATGATCGCGCAGCGCGAGCGACACCGTCGAAGGATCGAGTCCTACAAGGTTCGCGATATCGCGCATCGTTACGCGGCAAGACATGGGGGTAAGAGGTAAAGCGGGGTTGTTAGACGCGCCTGTATCGCGGGCGATGACGCCTGAAACGCGGCGTCCGGAACACGCAGGGCTCGACGGGAAACAGAGTGGGGTGACTCGCACGAAATCCATACGCCGAGACACCGCTACCCTTTCGCCGTTTACATTGTAAAACCAACCATTTTCACGACCGCCGTGCGTCGAATAGGGAAACAGCGCCCATCTTTCACACATCAGTGTTTCCAGTGTAAACAACGGCAAAATTGCCCCGCTCGTATTACTTCGGCTGCGTGCAAATCGGACATTCCCCCCAACCCTTTTTGTCCACCACCCCACACATGAAATCAGCTCAGCACCGCCTGTCTTCGCCCACGCGCCGTCTCCTATCCCTCGTGGCCATAGCCGCCACTTGTCCCCTCGTCCCCCTCGCCTATGCCACCGACGGCTCATGGAGCAGCTCGGGCGCCCTCACTGGAGTCACGACTACGTGGGAAACCACTAGCAATTGGGACGGTGGCACTGTCCCCAGCGGCACCGGTGCAATCGCCACCATTCAGCAGAATTTAACCGGTAATGTTAATATCACTACATCCGGCGTCACCCTCGGCACCATCAATTTTAGCGATACTGGCTCTGGCACAGACAATCGAATCAGCCTCGGATCTGGCACGTGGACCTTCGCCACCAGCTCCGGCACCCCCACGATCAACATCGGTCAGTCTGGGGATACGATCGACATTCCACTTCAGATAAACGGAGCCACCATCACCGGCTCGCAAGGCCTCAAGCTCTCCGTCGCCTCGGGTGTAACTTGGACTGGCGTCGGCTCCTCCGTGCGCATCGGCGGCGCCGTAACTTGGACCAGCTTCACAGGGGCACTTACCTTGGACGCCGGCCGCTTCACGACCGAAAACGCTAATGTGCTCCCCTCAGCCAGCGAACTCGTCCTCAGTAACGGGACTTACATCCGTGCGGTCGGCGTGAGCAACTCAAACACCACTCGCGATCAGACCATCGGTGGTCTGTCCAGCTCTGACAGCACCACGATCATCAGTGGCGGTGATAACGCCACCGCCACTGGCAATCTCACGATCAACACGGCCGCTTCGACCAGCTACACCTTTGCTGGTAAAATCGGCGCGAACATCATGGATACCGGCGCTGCGCTGGAGAATTCCCGCATCGCCATTATCAAAAACGGCACGGGCACTCAGAAATTCAGTGGCGCCAACATCTACGCCGGCACGACCACGATCAACGATGGCACACTCCTCGTTAACGGCACGCACATCGCCGACACCTCGACTTCCGGTGCAGGCCTTGCCGCGCTAACGACTCGCGGTGCCTACGTCGTCAACTCCGGCGCAACGCTCGGCGGCACCGGCACGATCAAACCCTACGACGCCACCGGCGGCGGCATCATGGTCGATGTGAAATCCGGCGGCATCGTCGCCCCGGGCGACGGCGGCGTGGGCACGCTCACCTTCGACCAAACCGCCTCGGCCCGCACCAACCTCTGGCTAAGCTCCGGCGCGCTCCTCGCCTTTGACCTCGGCGCGGGGTTGGCTTCCGATCGGATCGCTTTCGTCGGCAACGCCAGCGTGGTCGAAGCAGGGTTCAACGGCAACGTGATCAACTTCACCGACCGCACCTCCGGCGTGCTGTCCGCCGGCGACTACCTGCTCTTCGATGGCGACACCAACACCAACTATAACGGCCTCACCTTGGGCAGCGCGTTCACCGGCGCATCGTTTTCCGGCAGTCTGATCACCAGCGGCCTAAGCATAGGCACCGGTCTCGAAGCCTACGCGGGCGCCACGCTTTTCCAATCGGGCAACGATATCTATCTTAACGTGGCCGCGATCCCCGAGCCGTCCGCCTTTGCTGCTTTCGCCGGTCTCGGCGCCTTGGCGGCCGTCAGCCTGCGTCGGCGCCGCACGGCTCGTTGATTCGCGGTGGCTCGGCCATTTACCCAGGGGTGACGCCCATATGGCGTCACCCCTTTTTCGTGCACGCGTCGCGAGGAAATACGTCGTCTCGCTCGGCCCACATCTCGTCCCACCCAGCGCGCGAGTTTGGCCTGCGCCGGCCGGCACGATTTTTGAGTCAGCCTAGCTCGAAAAACTCGAAATCGGCAAAAGCCCCCTGCCCCGCCACGTCGTGGCAACCGATGCCCACCATCGCGCCAGTGAAATGCAGCTTGGAGCCGTAATCATCGGACACCTTGGAGAAGTCGAAAAGCCCGCCGATCGGCGTCCATGCCACACCGTCGGGCGAAGCGAGAAAGCGCAGCTCCGCGCGATCGATCTCCGCGCGCAGCCAGACCGCATCCGGCCAGTCGTTGATCGACAGCACCGCATCCTCGGGTTCGGCATACGCGAAATCATCGCTGAGCTGGACCTTCACCACTCGACCGAGCCTGTCGTCATGCGTCACGCGCAGGGCGTAGTTCGTGCGGATGTCATACCAGCAGGCCAGCCCCGCGAACTGGGTGAAACGAGTCGGAGCGAAGGCGACCCGAGTCGTCGCGACGGCGCGGGTAGTTTCGAGGCGCCGCGCCAAAAAATTCTGATCGCGCAGGGAATGCGGCGACTCTCCGCCCGCCAGGCGCAACCAGCCTGGACGCGCGACAAAATCGGCCCAGGCGCCGTCCACCGGCCTACGCAGGGACTGCCAGCGGGCGTCGAGCGAGTCGGCCCCGACAAAGTCTGTCCGCGCCGGAAGCGCCGGCCAGGGATGCGGCTTCATCCCGGCCGGCATCGGCAACTCCTCGGCGGGGAGCACGCCGCCATGGGCCAGGCGCAGCCAGCCATCGGCCGACCACACGACGCGTTGCAAGGCCGCCTCGCGTCCCAACACGCACCGATCCCCCGCGTGGGCGGCCGCGCTGGCCGTCTTGTCGGGCGATCCGGCGTTGGCCGCCGCCCGGGGGCGCAGCGGTCGGCTGCACAGATGCGCTAGCCACCACTCGCCAGCCGGCGTGCGGACCAGTTCGCCGTGCCCGGCCTTTTGCAGCGCATGGCCGGGGTGATGCCGCGTGGTCAGCACCGCTTCGGCCGGATCCAGCTCGTAGGGGCCGAAAAGCGAGCGGGAGCGTGCCATGGAGATGCCGTGGTTCCAGCCGGTGCCGCCCTCGGCCAGCATCAGGTAGTAGTATCCATTTTCCTTATACAGGTTGGGGCCCTCGCAAAGAATGTTTTCCTTGCGCAGGAGCTCGCGCACCGGCCCGGTGAGGCGGCCGGTGGCCGGATCGAATCTCTGGATCACAATCCCGGCGAAGCGATGCCGTCCGGGACGAAAATCCCACTGCATGTTGAGCAACCACTTCCGTCCGTCGTCATCATGAAATAGCGACGGGTCGAACCCGATCGCATCCAGCTTCACCGGCTCCGACCAGGGTCCCTCGATGCGCTCCGCCGTGACGAGAAACACATGCGGGTCCTTGAAAGGCCGGCCCATCCCGGTGGTCACCACGTTGGTGTAGATCAGCCAGAATTTGCCGTCGGCATGGCTGAGCGACGGCGCCCACGAGCCGGCAGAGCAATCCACGCCGCGCAGGTCCAACTGCGAGGCGCGCGTGAGCGCGTGCCCGATCGGACGCCAGTGCGCGAGATCGCGGGAGTGGTGCAGCATCACGCCCGGGAACCATTCGAAGGTGGAAGTGGCCAGGTAGTAGTCCTCGCCCACTCGGCAGATCGACGGATCGGGGCGAAAACCTGGCAGAACGGGATTGTGAATCATGGCTGGAAACGTGTTCGGTGAGTTTTAGGTGCCGCACTTTCTGGGCGCGTGATCACTCCGGCGAAACAGGGCGGTTACCGACATCCGCCAAGCGCAAACGCTCCACCTGGGCTTGGTCCAACACCCGATCGTAGAAGCGAAAATTATCCATCCGACCAGCCAAGGGTCGATCGTGCTTGGGCGTGTAAGTGTTGCCCAGCGTTTCCGGCCTCGAGATCACCGAATCGCGCACGCCCAGCGGTGAAGTCGGCACATCGCGACGCATCTCGCGCACCAAAGTGACGGCGCCATCGAAGGTGCCTTGGTAAACTTCCATCCGGTTCTGCTCCTGCCGCCAGGTAAAGGCCACGAATATCCAGCGACCGGAAGCCGTCCAGTCGCACCACGTTCCCCGAGAGCCGGTCGCGAAAATCCGCGTTCGAATCTCGGGCGAGTTTCCGGCCAATCGTATCTCAAAACCGTTCCGGTGTAGAAAAAAACCCGCGCCCGCCGTCTCCGCCAGGACTTGCAGGTCGGGAGTCTGCTCATCGAGGAAATACCAGAACGCGCAGGTAAATGCGCCAAGCTCGCGATCCGCGATGGGCGCTATCGCATAGGCCACCGGACTGTTGGGCTCCTGCTCCGTGCTTCTGGGCGCGCCCATGTAGGCACGATCGCCCAACATGCCCGAGACGCCCGTGCCCGGCCCGCCCAGCGCGGCGCCATTCACCAGGCGCACACGGTCATGCCGCATGTTGAAATTTTCCTCGTAGATCGGCGCGGGGACGGCCGCGCGCGCGGCGAACACGGCGACGAACGAGACAAGGACCGAGATGGGGAGCATGGGGTTCATAAGGATTCGCGACGGGGGAAGTTGTTGTTGGTCGCAGGCTCGTCCGCTCCGCACTCGCTCTCCGACCGTGACCGACTCGCACGAGTGCGTGTGGGGAGAGCGGCTGAACGGACGACGGACAATGGACCGTGACTCGTAAAACGGGCCCCCGCCTTCCGCGCAAAACCGAGTTTGATTCCACTGTTAAGCAAACGCCGAGGGATGCCGCCTGCGAAGTCATGCGGGGTTAACAATGAAACTTCGCGGATGATTTCTTCCCGCGGCACTTCCCGCATCGTTGCCGAGTCCCCATGCGCCCCCACTCTCGGCAACCCTACACCGCGCCCGGTCGCCAGATCTGGGCTTGGGGCGTGGGCGCCATCGCCAACCACGCACTCATCTGCACCTACGGACAGGCGACCGCCATCTTCACCATTGGCTTCTCCCTGAACGCGTCGCTTGTGGCCTGGGCCATCATGTTGCCACGCCTGATCGACGGTATCACCGATCCGCTGCTCGGCCACATCTCCGACAACGCCAACACCCGCTGGGGCCGTCGCAAACCCTTCCTCGTCCTCGGCTCCGTGCTGGGCGCCGTCTTCCTCTCCCTCCTCTGGTGGGCTGATCGCTCGTGGAGTGCCACCGCCCAGCTCGTCTATCTCTTCCTGTTCGGCGTGCTGTTCTACACCGCGTGGGGCCTGTTCGCCATGTCGTGGAACGCCATCGGCTACGAGCTCACCGACGATTATCACGAACGCTCCAAGGTGTCCGCCATCGGCACGCTTTTCCTGCAGATCGTCCTGCTCGGCAACGCCTGGGTTTACTGGCTGGCGTTGCGACCGCTCTTTGAACACGGCGTCGTCAACACGTTCAACGACCTGCTCGCCGCCGGCTTCGATTGGGAAAAACTAAAGGCCGTCGGGCACGCTGCCTTCGTCGCCGCGCCCGGCTCGCCGACCAACGAGATAAACGGCATCCGCTGGATCGCCGGCTTTGTCGGCGTCCTCGCCATCGCCTCCGCCTCCGTGACCGTTCTGGTCTGCAAGGAGCGTTTCAGCCACCTCAACACCGCCGTGAAGAAGAAGCGCGTGCCGATGCTGCCCGCGCTCAAAACCACCCTGAAAAACAAGGCCTTCATGAATCTGATGTTCATCAAGGTTTTTCAGACCCTCGGAGACCGCACCGCCGGAGGCATCCTGGTTTTCCTGGGCGTTTACTACGTCTGCCTCGGCGACAAGAGCCTCGCCTTCAAGATCACCGGCATCGGCAGCACCATCGGCACACTCTGGGGCTTCGGGATGATTCCCCTGATAAAACCCATCAGCCGCTGGATCGGCAAAAAGGGAGGCCTGCTCCTCGCCACCGGCGGCTCCCTCGGAGCCGCCCTCACCCTGCCCTTCGCCTATAATCCCGCCCACCCCTACCTGATGCTGCTGCCCGCCCTGCTTACCATCATGCTCATCGGTATCGGCAACACCATCTCCCAGGCCATCATGCCCGACATCTGCGACGTGGACGAAATCATCACCGGCCAACGCCGCGAGGGCCTCTTCACCGCGGTGATGAGCTTCGTCCAAAAGATCGAAATCTCCCTCTGCGCCCTCCTCGTCGGCTACATGGTGGTCTGGTCCGGTCTCGACACCACCCAGGCCGCCCAGCCCGAGCACGTGCTCAACCGCCTCTACTGGCTCGCCATCATCCCCTACATCCTCTTCTCGGGCGGCGCCTTCATCATGGCCCTGCGCTTCCCCCTGACCGAAAAAATCATGGCCGAGGTCTGCGCCCAGCTCGACGCCCGCCACCAAGCCGCCGGCATCGAGACCATCCCCGAACCCGATAAAAAATCCTGACATGGAGGCCGCCCCCGCCCCTGCGTCGCGTCGCCCCGGCGACGGAGTCCGGATCTTGGCCCGCATGCGCCTACGGCTTCGCCAGCTGCTCTTCGCCATGCCCCTGTTCACCATTCCCCCGACCACCGCGACCGGAGCGGCCGGCGACGGCGCTTCCGCTTCAGTTGACGCCTTCCCGCTTGTCACCCGGCGTGTGCAAAGCTGGGTGGACCACGGCTTCTACCCCGGCTGCTCGCTGTGGATCGCGCAGGGCGACCGCGTGCTCTACGAACGCCACTTCGGCGCCAACGACGCCGACACCCCCGTTTACATCGCCTCCGCCGGCAAGTGGCTCGGCGCCGCCGCCATGCTCGCAGTCACCGACGACGGCGCGCTCTCCCTCGACGACCGCGCCGTGAAATGGTTGCCCGAATTTGGCGACGCCCCCAAGGGCCGCGCCACCCTCCGTCAGCTCTTCTCGCATGTCTCGGGCTACCCGCCCTACCAGCCCGAGGGTCGCCCGACCGACGCCTACCCAACCACCGCCGAATCCGTCGCCCATCTGCTGCCCCTGCCCGCGCCGTTTCTCCCCGGCGAACGTTTCGACTACGGCGGCCTCGCCATGCAGGTCGCCGGCCGCATGGCCGAGGTCGCCTCGGGCCAAGACTGGGAAACCCTCTTCGCCGAAAAAATCGGCCGCCCGCTGGGCTTCACCGGCACGCGCTTCACCCCCGTCGATCCGGGTCACACGCCGATGATCGCCGGCGGCGCCGTGAGCACCCTCCACGACTACACGCGCTTCCTCGCCATGATCGCCGACGGCGGCGTGTTCGCAGGTCGGCGCATCCTCTCCGAACGCGCCGTCACCGAGATGCTCGCCGATCAGGTGCGCGGCGCCCGCGTGAAACGCGAGGAGTTCGTCGAGCGCGTTCGCGGCGAGACGCACCACGGCGTTTACGGCCTCGGCGTCTGGCGCGAGCAACTCGACGCCCATGGCGACGCCGTCGTCGTCAGCAGCCCGAGTTGGGCCGGCACCTACCCGTGGATCGACCGCCGCCACGATATCCGCGCCGTCTTCGTCGCCCACGTGGACACCGGCGTCGCCAACCGCGCCGGGTTCTCCGGCTTCTGGACCTCCCACGTGCTCATGGACATGGTGCGCGCCGAGCTCGAGCGCGCCACCCCGCGCGACCTGCCTAGCTTCGAGGAGGGCATCATCCACGCTCCCGGCGCAGACTTGCCCTACGAGGCCGCCGGCGCGGGCGAGACCGTCGTCCTTCTCCACGGCCACTCCTTCGACCGCCGCATGTGGGACCCGCAGTTCGCCGATCTCGCCAAGTCGTATCGGGTAATTCGATACGACCTTCGCGGCTACGGCCTGGCCGACGATCCCGTCGAGGGTCGCGCCTTCTCCCACGCCGGCGACCTCGCGGCCCTGCTCGATCAACTCGGCATCGCCCGTGCTCATGTCGTCGGCCTGTCCCTCGGCGCCTTCGTCGCCGCCGACTTTCTCGCCCTGCACCCCGAGCGTCTGCTCTCCGCCACCCTAGCAAGCGGCACGGTCTATACCGGCCCGGGCAGCGGCGAGGCACTCCACGGCGAGCGGCTCGCCGCTCGCCTCGCCGAGATCGAACAAACCCGCGCCGAAGGCGTAGCCACACTCAAGACCCGCTGGCGCGAAGCCTTGCTACGTGGAGCAGGCCCTCGCGCAGACGCGCTCCGCCCACTCCTCTCGGCCATGATCGCCGACTGGAGCGCTTGGCAACCCCTGCACGTCGAGCCGCCGCACCTGCTCGGTGCCAGCGTGCTTGACCGCATCCGCCAGGCTGCGCCTTCCGCCCCCGTGCTCTGGCTCGCGGGCGCCAACGATCACCGCGAGGAATCCGCCGCGCGCTTTCGCGCCGTTCTGCCCGCCCTGCGCAGCGTCGTCATCCCCGACGCCGGACATCTCTCCAACCTCGAACAACCCGCCGCCTTCACCGCCGCCCTGAGCGACTTTCTCGGCTCGGTGACGGTCGCGAACGAAACTCGCTAACTTAATTTTCAACTCTCTCAACTCATGCCGCTGACCCTCCTCTCCCGCTGGTCTATCGCCGACATAGACGTCGCCTACCTTCACGACGCCGCCTCCGGCGCGGTCACCTTGCAACTCGTCCCCGCCGCGAAACTCGCCGCTCTCGTCGAGCCGCGCGCGACCCTCGCCGGCGAGTTCTACATCGACTCCGGCCCCGAGCCCGTCCCGCCTCTCGCCCGCGTGCCCGACCCGCTCGTCCACGTGAAACGCGTCGGCGACTCCTACCCAGGCGCCTTCGCCCAGGGCCACACCCTCCGCTCCGCCCCGGCCAACGCCGACTTCAAATACCACGCACAAGCCCACTCGCGCGACGCCGCCACCGGTCGCCAGACCGTCCTCACCACCCTCCTCGACGCCGCCACCGGCCACCGCATCGAACACCGCCTCTCCTGGCACGACGGCGACGCCGCCGTCACCATCGAGTGCGCCTTCGTCAACGCGGGCTCCGCCCCCGTCACGCTGGAACTGTTGACCAGCTTCTCCCTCGGCGGCCTCACCCCCTTCGCCCGCGCCGACGCCCCGGGCCGCCTGCGCGCCCACCGCTTCCGCTCCGCTTGGAGCGCCGAGGGCCGCCACGTCGTCGAGACCCTCGAACAGCTCCACCTCGAGCGCTCCTGGTCCGGCGCAGGCCTTTTCAGCGAACGCTTCGGCCAGGTCGGCACCATGCCCGTGCGCCGCTGGTTCCCCTTCGTCGCCCTTGAAGACACCGAGGTCGGCGTCATTTGGGCCGCCCAGATCGGCTGGGCCGGTTCCTGGCAGATGGAGATCGCCCGCCAAAACGACGACGCCTGCCTCTCCGGCGGCCTCGCCGACCGCGAGTTTGGCCACTGGACCGCCGTCGTCGCCCCCGGCCAACGCCTCGACGCCCCGCCCGCCTACCTCACCTGCGTGGCCGGCGACCTCGACGCCGCCTGCGACCGCCTCACCGACCTCCAACACCGCCCCGCCGACACCCACCCCGAGCGCGAGCACACCCTGCCCGTCATCTTTAACGAATGGTGCACCACCTGGGGCGATCCGTCCCACGCCAAGCTCGTTGCCCTCGCCGACCGTCTCAAAGGCTCCCCGGTCAAGACCCTCGTCATCGACGCCGGCTGGTATAAGCCCGACGGCGGCGACTGGGGCAGCGGCCACGGCGACTGGATCCCCAGCGCCAAACTCTTCCCGCAAGGCATCGAGGCCGCCGCCGCCGCCATCCGCGAACGCGGCATCATCCCGGGCCTCTGGTTCGAGATGGAGACCGTGGGCGACACCTCCACCGCCTTCTCCCTCGCCGACCACTTCCTCAAGCGCGACGGCATCCCCGTCACCGTCCGCCACCGCCGCTTCTGGGATCTCACCGATCCGTGGGCCTTCGCCTATCTGGAGGAAAAGATCATCGACCGCCTCGACCGCGGCGGCTTCGGGTATCTGAAAATCGACTACAACGAGACCCTCGGTCTGGGCAACGAGACGCCCGACCGCGCCTCCCTCGGCGAGGGCCTGCGCCGCCAGGTGCTCGCCACCTACCGCTTCCTCGACCGCCTGCGCGAACGCCTCCCCCACCTCGTGATCGAGAACTGCTCCTCCGGCGGCCACCGCCTGGAGCCCTCCATGCTCGCACGCAGCGCCATGTCGTCTTTCTCCGATGCCCACGAGCTCGTGGAGATCCCGCTCATCGCCGCCAATCTCCATCGGCTCATGCTGCCGCGCCAGAGTCAGATCTGGGCCGTGCTGCATCCGTCGGACACCGAGCGCCGCCTGGTCTATTCGCTCGCCGCCACCTTCCTCGGCCGCATGTGCCTGTCCGGCGATGTCGCCGGCCTCTCCGCCGATCAGTGGAATATCACCCTCGACGCCCAACGCCTCTACGGCGAGGTCGCGCCGGTGATCAAACACGGCGTCAGCCGCCTGCACCGTGAACTCGGCGAAAGCTGGCGCCACCCTCGCGGCTGGCAAGCCATGGTCCGGGTCTCACCCGCCGGCGACGAGGCCCTCGTCGTCGCCCACGCCTTCGCCTCCGCTCCCTCCCGCGTCTTCCTGCCGCTCCCTCCTGGCTCCGGCTGGCGAATCGCGAAGACTTTCGGCGAACCCGGCCAGCCCGCTCCCGATCTTGTCGACGGTAGACTGCGCCTTCCCTTCCCCGGTGATTTCTCCGCCCGAATCGTGCGCCTGCTCCGTTAAACGCAGTCTCCGCATGCGCCTGCCCCACGCCCGCACCGGACGCACTTTTCCGGACCGCCCGGATTTCGAGCAGGCTCGGGTTGCTGAGGAGCCATTCACGCAACGGCCGTAAACTTCCCCGCACCCGCGCAGCCCCATCGGATCGCGCAATGGATGGTTCCACCCTGTAAAACAGCCCCGTCCCACACCTCGCGTTCCGCCTCCACTACTCCGCATTTTTCATCCCCCTTCATGCACCTTTTCCGCGTCACGCTCTTCGCCATCGTCACCCCCTGCGCCCTCCTCGCTGACAGGCCCTTCGATGGCGCCTTTCTCCGCCTTTACAAAGATGCCAGTCTCGACGGCCAAACTCACATCCAAGGCGCACTCACCGATCGCGACGGCCTTCGCCTTAGACTCGATGCCATCACCTTGACCGGCGACCTGTCCAACCTCACCTCAGACCTCGCCCTCCCCGCTCGCTCCGGCGACGGCTATGCCTTCCGCTGGTGGTCCAGCGACGCCGAGCACCTCACCTCCACCGGCAAGGTCACCCGCCCGCGCTCCAGCCTCGGCCCCGCCACCGTCCTGCTCAAAGTTTTTGCGCGCAAAGGCGACACCGAGATCGATCGCTCATTCACCATCACCATACCCGAGGAGACAGCCAGCGCCCCCTCCACCCCCAAGCCCGCGCTGGCCCCCGTCACCCTGGCTGCAGACCTCGTTCCTCTCGTGGAGAGCCACTGGACCACCGCTTACAGCCCCATCTCCACGCCACGCCAATCCTTCGACTTCACCGTCTCGGTCGCCCCCGGCGAATCCATTCAGGCAGCCATTGATCTAGTCGGGAAACGCGGCGGAGGCATCGTCGCTCTGGCTTCCGGCATCCACCCGCTGACCTCTCCCCTCACCCTCTGTGACCGCCTCACCCTCGTCGGTGCCGGCCGCGACTACACCGTCATCCGCAAGACCGCCGACTTCCCCGGTGCCTCCCTCCGCAACCCCAAGGGCGCGCTCAGCGACGTCGTCCTCAAAGACTTCACCATAGACGGCGACGGACGCCCCGGCAACGGCGTCGAAATCTCATCCGGCATCGACGACCCCGCAAAACAAGGCGGCCGCATCCTCCTGCAAAACCTCGTGGTCCGCGATGTCTTCGACCACGGCGTCCACATCAAACGCGTCAGCGACCTCCTCTTCGACCGCGTCCGCATCAACAACTGCGGCAACCACAGCGAACTCCACCACAACAGCTACCTCCTGGGCATCAATCGCCTGCTCATCACCGACTCCGACTTCTCCTCTCCCGTCGGCGGCAAATGCCTAAAACTCACCCGCGTGGTCGATGGTATCCTGCAGCGCACCCGCTTCGCCGACGGGCTCCTCAACGGCATTCAAATCGACGATGCCAGCCGCCGCATCGCCCTTCACGACTGCCGCTTCGAACACCTCGGCCGGACCGCCCTCTGGGTGATCTGCGAACGCTTCGGCCCCACCGCCACCCGCTACACCACCGACCCGGCCTACGCCCCCCAACAACTTCTCGTCCACCGCTGCACCGTCACCGACAACACCCGTGGCGCCGTCCTCAAAGACATCCGCGACGTCACCATACTCGAGAGCACCTTCCGCAACCGCGAACACGACATCATCACCCTGCGCTCCGCCTCCGAACTCAAACTCGACGCAGCCACCCGACTCGCCAAGCCGCCCCTCCACGCCCAAGTTCCCGAAGACGTGCCCATCCTCTAACCCAGCGCCTCCGCACCGGCCCCACCGTGGCTGACCGGTATCGTGATCAACGACGCCATCCGCCTGCGCGCTTCGGCTTTTCTCCGGGGAGATCGGCCCTGCGCGTATCTTTGCCGCCAAGGTAAAGCACGAGCGTTGTTCGCGGAGCCACGGACAAGGGCGCGGACATGTTTTTGATCTGACCCGACACCAGATCAGTCGCGCGGCG
>JALOTV010000314.1 GCA_025457685.1 Opitutaceae bacterium | reverse complement strand
GATCGTGCCGCCTTTCCAGCGCTGCAGCGTCAGGAAGGCGGCAGCCGCCAGCCCGATCGCGAAACCATCGATCACCCCCGCGCGCGGATGAAAAACCTGCGCGCCAAACCAGACCGCCAGGTTAAGCACCACACCCACGACCGCCGCCGTCACGGCGGCCAGCGCGCCACTCAGCAGGGCATTTTCCCTGAGACGCTCCAGATAGGGTGCCGCGACAAAAATCCACAGAAAGCACGGCACAAACGTCGTCCACGTCGTGATCCCCGCCCCCAGCGTCGCAGCCTGCAGCGGACTGAGGCCTCCCGGTTGGCTCCATCCGCCGAGGAATCCCACGAACTGCACCACCATGATGAGCGGTCCCGGCGTGGTTTCCGCCAGGCCCAGCCCGTCGAGCATCTGCGAAGCGGTGAGCCAGCCATGATGGTCAACCGCCTGCTGCCCCACGTAAGGAAGCACCGCATACGCTCCGCCAAACGTCACCATGGCCGCCTGGCTGAAAAACACGCCCAGCCGGGCCGGCGTGCCCTCCCATCCCTGCCACCACGCCGCCGCCAGCACCGGCGCCCACCAAAGCACGAGGCACACAAGCGCCACCTTGGACGTCCGCCAGAGGGACGTCCGGCCCCTGCCCGCCTCGCTTAGATCCGCATCGGACCTGTCCTCGGGAGCGCCTGCGCCGCCAGTCTGGCCCGGGCGGCTTTCCGCCCACACCTCAGGCCGCAGCCGCGCGCCGACAAAACCCACCGCCAGCGCCCCGCCCACCACGGCCGGAAACGGCACCTTCAGGAAAAAAAGCGCCCCAAACGCCAGCGCCGCCAGCAGCCAGTGCACGCGCCGCCTCAGCGCCTTCCGCCCCATCCGTATCACCGCCGCCGCGACGATGGCCGCCACGGCCGGCTTGATCCCGTAAAATGCCGCCGCGAGCCAGCCCACCTGGCCATGCACCACGTAAACATAGGACAGCATCCACAGCAGCAGCGCCGACGGCAGGATGAACAACACCCCGGCCGCGATCCCACCCCAGGTGCGATGCAGCAGCCACCCGCAGTACGTCGCCAGCTGCGTGGCCTCCGGTCCGGGCAGCAGCATGCAGAAATTCAGTGCGTGCAGGAAACGGTTCTCCCCGATCCAGCGCTTCCGCTCCACGAGCTCCTCGTGCATGATCGCGATCTGCCCCGCCGGACCGCCAAAGCTGATGAATCCCAGCTTCAGCCAGAAACGCAGCGCCTCCCCAAACGAGGGCCGGGCGGCGGGCGGTGGCGTATTCATGCAGTCAGGTTTGAAGCCGCTCCAGCCGAGATCAAGCGCCACGCCTGGAAAGCTAACGGAGTTTTTTCACAGGAGTACTTTGCAACCCTGCCGAATCTGTCATTCTCGCCCGCATACTGTCGATGTGGCTCCCCCCCTCCACCCGTGCCCGGATCGCTCTTACCCTGCTCGCGCTGTGCCTGGCCGCCTGCGCGCAGCTCCGCGCCGAAATCTCCGCCCCCGCGCACGGCGACCGCTTCAGCCGCCCGCTTCGGGTCGCCACGCAGACCGACAATTTTCCCCAATCCTTCCTCGATGACAACGGTCAGCCGGCCGGCTTCGCCGTGGACGTCATGGATGCGATCGCCCGCGTCATGGAACTGCCGATCCAGCGCGTGCTCGGCCCGTCGAAGGACATGCGACGCGAGCTCGCATCGGGCCGCGTCGACATCCTGCAGGCCTACAGCTTCGACCCCGCCCGCGAGGACTACGCGTCCTTTTCACGTCCGTTCCTGGAAAATCAGGGCGCGTACTTCATCAACAAAAACAACCGCGCCGTCCGCGCCGTCGGCGATCTGAACGGCCGCAGCGTCCTCATCATCGGCCGCCAGGGTCCGGGCGACCGCTACGTGCGCCAGCACCTGCCCGAAGCCAAGATCGTCTATGCCGAAGGCGCCGCCGAGGCCCTGCGCCTCGTCCAGGACGGACGTTATGACGCCACCTTCATTTCCCGCTCCACCGGCTATCTCATCGCCGATCGCGATCAGCTGAAATCAATCGCCACGCTGAGCGCGCCACCGGCCGATTTCTCGGTCAAACTCTGCTTCGCCGTGCGCCGCGGCGACGACGAGCTCCTCAAGCGCATCGACGAGGGCCTCGTGATCCTGAACCGCACCGGCGAGTTCGACCGCATCTACCGCAAGTGGTTTGGCCGCGTGGACCGCCAGGGACTCACCTACGACCAGGTCGTCGTCCTGATCATGGGCGTGCTGGTCATCGCGCTGACCGCCGCACTGTGGGCCGGCTGGCGCCAGCGCCAGCTGCGCAACCGCATCGCCCGCCAGTCCGAGGAGCTCGCCGAGAGCCGTGCCCTTCTCGCCGAGGCCCAGGCCTTCGCACACCTCGGCCACTGGCGCCGCACCACCGGCACTCCTCCGTCCGTCACCTGGTCGGATGAAACCTACCGTATCCACGAACGGGATCCGGCGCTCGGCCCACCCCTCACCCTCGCCGAGCTCGTCCGGCACGCCTCCCCGGCCGACGCCGCCCGCTGGCGCGCCGCCATCGAACGCTGCATGCGCGAAAACCACGCCTACCAGCTCGACATCGCCATCGAGCCGCTGCCCGGCGTCAGAAAATTCATCCACGTGCACGGCCGCTCACAGCTCGACAAACACGGCCGCGTCATCGCCATCTTCGGCACCGTCCAGGACATCACCGCCCGCCGCGACGCCGAGCTCGCCCGCCAGCAGTCCGAGGAGCTCCTGCGCGCATTTTTCAACACCCTGCCCAGCGCGCTCGGCGTGCTCGACCACGCGCCCGACGGCTGGCGGCTCGTCTCCCTCAATCCCGCCGCCGCCCGCCTCACCGGCTTCGCCAGCCCCGAGGCCGTCAACGACCCCGCCCCCCGGGCCGCCCTCAACACCCAGCGCTGGTGGAGCGAGCTGCTGGCCCGCGCCAGCGAAGCAGCCGAGCCCGTCCACTATCAGTTTCAACGCGACGATCTGCGCCGCGAATTCTCCGCCACCCTCGTGCCGCTGCGCACCGCCGAGGCGCGCCCCCGCTGCTGCTTCCTCATCGAGGACATCACCGAGCGAAACATCCGCGACGCCGAGATCGCCCAGGGACGCCGCCTCCGCGCCATCGGCGAGATGGTCGGCGGCATCGCCCACGAATTCAACAACCTGCTCACGCCCATCCTCATCACCGCCGACTCGCTCGCCCGCAGCTCCCGCCACAACCCGGCCCTCCACGCCGAGCACCAGCTGATCGCCGACACCGCACGCCGCGCCGCCGAGCTCACCCGCCGCCTCCTCACCTTCGAGCGCAAGGCCGACCGCAAACCCGAGGTCGTGGACCTCCACGCCATGGTCAACGCCAACCTCGATCTCCTGCGCCACACCGCCGACCGCCGCATCCGGCTCTCCAATACGATGGATGCCGCCCTGCCCCGCCTCTACCTGAACGCCGGCGACCTCAACCAGATCGTCCTCAACCTGCTCCTCAACGCCCGCGACACCCTCGACGAAAAACTCGCCCGCCCGCCCGCCGCCCCCTGGACGCCCGCCATCACCGTGAGCGCCACCTGCCTGCCCGCCTCCGCCACCACGCCGCAGGACGGCTCCTCCCACCCGCTGCCCGACCACTGGC
>JALOTV010000053.1 GCA_025457685.1 Opitutaceae bacterium | reverse complement strand
CTCGTGCTGGAGCCCACGCGCGAGCTGGCCTTGCAGGTCGAGGAGGCGATCCAGACCTACGCGAAGCACACCGACCTCACGGTGACGATTTTGTATGGCGGTGTCGGATACGGCAAACAGCGCGAGGATCTGGCGCGCGGCGTGGACGTGATCGCGGCCACGCCCGGGCGTCTGCTTGACCACCTCGAACAGGGCACGGCGAGCCTGGCCGATGTCGAAATGCTGGTGCTGGACGAGGTGGATCGCATGCTCGACATGGGTTTCCTGCCTGACGTGCGCCGCATCATCGAGAAGTGTCCCAAGGCGCGGCAGACCCTGTTCTTCAGCGCGACCATGCCGCCGGAGCTGGCCCAACTCACGAGCTGGGCGCTGCGCGATCCGGTGGAAATCAAGATCGGGCGCACGCGCTCGGCGGCGGAGACGGTGGCGCACGCCTTTTATCCCGTGGTGGCGACGCAGAAGTTCGAGCTGCTGCTGGAGCTGTTGAAACGCACCGATTTCAAGAGCGTGATCATCTTTACCCGCACCAAGATGGGCGCGGACCGCATCGCGCACCGGCTGGAGCGGGAGTCGCACTCGGTGGGCGTCATCCACTCGGACCGCAGCCAACGCGAACGCGTGGAAGCACTGCAGGGCTTCAAGAGCGGCAAGTTCGAGGTGCTGGTGGCGACCGATATCGCGGCGCGCGGACTGGATATCGCGGGCGTCTCGCACGTGGTGAACTACGACGTGCCGGAAAACGCCGAAGACTACGTGCACCGTATCGGCCGCACGGGGCGCGCGCAAAGCACGGGCGACGCCTACACCTTGGTGACGGAAGAGGACGTGCGCGACGCACGGTCGATCGAGCGTTTCATCGGCGCGAGCATAGAGCGCAAGAAGCTCGAGGACTTCCCCTACGTTTACTCGGCGCTCTTCGACGAAAGCGCGCTGGCGCAGGCGGAGGCCGCGGCGCCCAAGCCCGCCGGCCGGTTGATGCGCGGCACGCGCGGCGGACCCCGCGGGCGGCGCTGATCAGAGGGGCGGGCAACCAGCCCGCCGCCACCGGAATTTTCCCGTTTGCTTCGAGGCGTGCGCCGTCGCATGCCTTGCCGTTCCTTCTTTCCCATGAGCCTCGACGCGCCCACGCCCTTGTCCCTTTCCGGTGTTGATTTTCGCATCGGCATCGTGGCCGCCCGTTTCAACGCGGTCTTGGTGGACGCGCTGGTGTCCCGCGCGACGGCGCGTTTGGTCGCTGCGGGCGTCCCGGCCTCCGCCATCGAGACGCTGCGCGTGCCCGGCTCGCACGAGGTGCCTTGGGCGGTGCAGCAACTTGCCGCGAGCGGTCGTTTCGACGCGGTGATCGGCCTGGGCGTGCTCATCGCCGGCGACACCAACCACCACGAGATGGTGGGCGACGCGGTGGCGGCGGCGTTGATGCGTGTGTCCCTCGATACCCGCGTGCCGGTGATCAACGGCGTGGTGGTGGTCAACACGCGCGAGCAGGCGGAGGTGCGCACCGTGGGTGCCTATGATCGCGGTTCCGAATTCGCCGCCGCCGCGCTCGAGATGGCCGCCCTGAAAAAATCCCTTTCCTGAGATGAGCAACAAAGCCCTTTTCGCCCAGCGTCGCGACGGTCGCGTGGCCGCCCTGCAATACCTGTTCGCCTGGAGCATGAACCGTCCGGCGCGGCTGGCCGACGATCTGGAGGTGTTCTTCACCACCCTCGAGGACGCCAAGCCCCGCGAGCACTACGCGTTTGGCGAGGAGATCATACACGGCGTGATCGAAAACTGCGACGAGATCGATGGCCGCATCCGCGCCCTCGCGCAGAATTGGGATTTCGAGCGCATCGCCAAAATCGACCTCACCATCCTGCGCATCGCGATTTTCGAGATGATGCACCGCAAGGACATCCCCCCGGTGGTGTCGATCAACGAGGCCATCGACCTCTCGAAACTGTTCTCCAACGCCGACGCCAAGCGGTTCATCAACGGCATACTCGACAAGCTGAAGGACCAGGTCGGGCGTGATGCGCGCAAGATCACCTGAGGCCGGACTTCGCACGACGGGAAACGCCCATGTTTGGTCTCTTCAAAAAGTTTAAGGAAGGCCTCGCCAAGACTGTCTCGGCCATCGCGGGCAAGACCCGCTCTTTGTTTGGCGGGCGCAAGATCGACGCGTCCTCGCTCGAGGAGCTGGAGGAGGCGCTCATCACCGCCGACTTCGGGGTGGAGACGACCGAGGAAATCCTCGCCGAGATAAAGACCGCCTATCGCAAGGACCCCGAGCTGAAGGGCAAGCAGGCCGCCGAACTCGGCTCGGCGGTGTTGACCCGCGTGCTCTCGGGCAGCGCGGGCGCGCCCGAACTCGCCAAGCGCGCGGACGGCGCGCCGGCCGTGATCGTGATGATCGGGGTGAACGGATCGGGCAAGACCACCACCACCGCCAAGCTCGCGTGGTCGCTGCAACAGCAGGGCAAGTCCGTGCTCGTGGCCGCGTGCGATACCTTCCGCGCCGCCGCCGTGGAGCAGTTGAAAACCTGGGGCCAGCGCCTCGAGCTGGACGTAATCGCCAGCCACACCGGTGCCGACGCGGCGGCGGTGGCCTTTGACGCGCTCCAAGCCGGACGCAGCCGGGGCAAGGACGTGGTCATCATCGACACCGCGGGTCGCCTGCACACCAAGAGCAACCTCATGGAGGAGCTGGCGAAAATCCGCCGCGTGCTGCAAAAACTCGACCCGTCCGCGCCGCATTTTTCGTGGCTCGTGGTGGATGGATCGCTGGGTAGCAACTCCATCGAGCAGGCGCGCGTTTTCCACAAGAGTTTCGGTCTTACCGGACTGGTGGTGACCAAGCTGGATGGCACCAGCCGTGGCGGAGCGGTGGTGGGCATCTGGCGCGCCCTGCAGCTGCCCATCCACTACGTGGGTCTGGGCGAGCAAAAGGAAGACCTCCAGCCCTTCGACCCAGAGGCGTATTCGCGCGCGGTTTTCGGGCTGGAGTGAGCCGGCGAGGGCCGGCTTACCAGTGGCCGTTTTCGCCCTTCTGAAGGCTGAGGGCGAAGCATTCCAGCAGCTGAACCGTGCGCTCCACGTCCGCCAAGTCCACCAGCTCGCTGGGCGTGTGCATGTAGCGGAGCGGTATGCTGACCAGGCCGGTGGCGACGCCGCCGCGCCCCATCTGGATGGCGCGCGCGTCGGTGCCGGTGGGGCGGGGCTCGGCTTCGAACTGGTGGGGAATGCCTAGCTTTTCGGCGCAGGCGACGAGGCGGTCGTAGATGAACGGGTTGATGTTGGGGCCGCGGCAGATGATGGGCCCGCCGCCCAGGGTGGTTTCGCCGTATTTGCGTTGGTCGCAGTCGGGGTGGTCGGTCGCGTGGCCGACGTCCACGGCGACGGCCAGCTGGGGATCGACCGCGTAGGCGGCGGTGGTGGCCCCGCGCGTGCCGATTTCCTCCTGGGTGGTGGCGACGGCCACCACGTGGGCGCGAAGTTTTTTCTTCTGCGCGGAGAGCCGGCGCAGCACCTCGCCGACCACGTAGGCGCCGACCTTGTCGTCGAAGGCGCGCGCGACGCCGATCGTGCCGTGCAGCAGCTCGAAGCCCGGCTGGTAAGTGGCGACGTCTCCTATGCGCACCCGGGCGAGCGCCTCCTTTTTCGACTTCGCGCCGATATCAATCCACATCTCGTGAATCTCGGGCACCTTCTTCCGGTCGGCGTCATCCATGAGATGGATGGCCCGCTTGCCGGTCACGCCGAGCACGGGTCCGGCCTTGGTGGCGATGATCACGCGGCGTCCGGGGATCATCACGCGATCGTGGCCGCCGATGGTGTTGAAATAGAGATAGCCGTCCTTGTTGACGTAGCTGATCTGGAGCCCGAGCTCGTCGATGTGGCCGGCGAGCATGAGCACGGGATCGCCGCTTGTATTCAATCTGGCGATACGATTGCCCAGCGCGTCCTTGTCGTAGGCGTCGGACGCCGACTTCACGTGGGCGTCAAAGACCGCCTGAGCCTCGTGCTCGGCGCCGGAGGGCGACCGGGCCTCGAGGAGGGCGGAGAGAAAAGCGGGCACGACTTCGGAGGATGCCGGGGCGGAGGCGCGGGATTTTGCCATGATGGGAAAAGGTTTCCCCTTCACGAGAGGCCAAGCGCGCCAAAAAGAAAATCCCTGAAAACGTCGTCTCGGGCTCAGGGGAAGAGCGGGGTGCTTTCCCAGCTGCCGTCCGGCTCGCGCCGGCAGACCACGCGGTCATGGAGCCGGAAGGTTTTTTCCTCCCAGAACTCGATGCGATCCGGCACCACCCGGTAGCCTCCCCAGTGCGGCGGACGCGGCACGACGCCGACCGGCCAGCGCAACCCGTAGCAGGCGACCCGGCGGGCGAGCGCGGTGGAATCGGGTAGCGGTCGCGATTGGTCCGAAGCCCACGCGCCCAGCCGGCTGAGGTAGGGGCGCGACGCGAAGTAGGCGTCCGCTTCGTCGTCGGACACGGACTCCACCGCGCCGCTGATCCGCACCTGGCGACCGGGCGGGTTCCAGTAAAACGCCAGCTCGGCGCGGGGCCGGGCCCGGAGCGAAACCGACTTGGGGCTTTCCAGATTGGTGTAGAAAACAAAGCCGCGTGCGTCCGCGTGCTTGAGCAGCACCATGCGCACCTCGGGTCGGCCTTCGGCGTCCACCGTGGCAAGGGCCATCGCGGTGGGCTCGGGCACGCCGCGTTCTTTCGCGTCCTGCAACCAGGCGCGAAAGCGTGTCAGAAGGGCGTCCGTGGATTCGTTCATGCGTGGTTAAACCCGTCCCCACGCTAGCGCATCGCGGCGGTTTGGGCTGCGCATGTTTTGGCCAACCCGTGTGTGTATGCGTGCGCAGAACACGTTCGCGACGATGGGCGAACGGTTGTTTACTCCGCCGCATGCATGACTCCGTCGCCATACGTCGCCTGTCGGTGAAGCCGCTCAATCTGCCTTTGCACGCGCCTTTCGGCATCGCCGGCGGAGCGCAGGATCTGGCTCGCAATCTTCTCGTCGAGATCGAGCTGGCCGATGGCACCCTCGGGCTGGGCGAAGCCGCGCCATTTCCCGCCTACAACGGGGAAACCCAGGCCCAGGCCGCCCGGGTGCTGGCCGACGCCGCGGCATGGTTGCCCGCGATCACCGCGCGCCACCCGGTCGGGCTGGATAACTGGCGTGGGCTCGCGGAAGAATTTTCCATTCGGGGCGGATCGGCCTCGGGCTCGGCGCGCTGTGGTTTCGAGACGGCGCTGCTCGACGCGCTGACGCGGCGGGCGAGCGTGACGTTGGAACGATTTTTCGGCGGGGCGGGGCAGGTGTTGATCACCGACATGACCGTCACCACCGGCTCGCCCGAGGAGTCCGCCGCCGCGGTGCGAAAAATCCGCGCGCTCGGCATTCGCACCGTGAAGGTAAAAGTCGGTGGCCCTCGCGGACCGGCGCATGATCTGGCGAGGCTGGCGTCGATTCACGAAGCGGCTCCGGATTCTCCTCTCATCATCGACGGCAACGCCGGCCTCGCGAGGGCGCAGGCGACCGAGTTGGTGAGAGGTCTGCGCGCGCTCGGCGTCACGCCCGCGTTGCTGGAGCAGTGGTTGGCTCCGGACGATTTGGAGGGGGCAGCCGCCTTGGCGAAGGAGTCGGGCTGGTTGCTGGCGGCGGATGAGGCGGCCCGCACCGCGGCTGATGTGCCCAAGCTAGCCGCAAGCGGCGCGGCCCAACTCGTAAACATCAAGATCATGAAGTCCGGCCTGGCCGCCGCGCTTGATCTGGCCGCCGCCGCTCGCGCCCACGGTTTGGGTTTGATGATTGGCGGCAACGTCGAGTCGCGCCTGGCCATGACCACTTCCGCGTGTCTGGCGTCCGGTCTGGGCGGTTTCTCTTTCGTGGATCTCGACACGCCGCTCTTCCTCTCCTCGGACCCTTTTGAAGGCGGTATGGAGTATGCGTTGGATCGCATATCGCTGGCAAAAATACGGGCTGGCCACGGCCTATCGGTCCGACCGGGGCATGAGCTTCCTGCGTCCTGTGAACAACTTTCTGAATAACTTTACGCGTTTAGACCACGGTTTTGTCCGCTCGGCGCTTGACTGGCGTGGGGTAAAATGGGACGGAATGGGGCGAAATGGGGCAGCTAATTGCCCCGGTTTATGTCCCAAAACGCTAATCCATTCTATACCGGCTCGTTCCGGCATACCTTGGACGACAAGAATCGGCTCACGATTCCGTCGGCATGGCGGAGCGCGCACGCGGAGGGGGATGTGTTTCTGGTCGTTCCGCTCGACGGATACCTGAGCGTGCTGCCTCCGGTGGAGGCGCAGAAACTCTACGCCCGCGTGGCGGCCCAGTCCCTTTCCGACTCGGAGGCCCAGGAGGCCGCGGCCGACTTTTTCTCGAAGACGCTGTCCTTTAGTTTCGACAAGGCCGGTCGCGTGATGCTGACCCCCGAGCTCTGCGCGCATGCGGGCATCGCCAAGGACGCGGTCCTCGTCGGCTCGCTCAACAAGTTCAATCTCTACAGTCCCGAGCATTGGGATCGTGTGCAGGCGGCCACCGCCGCGCAAAAACCCGCCGACCGTCTGCGTCGGATGGGCATCTGAACGAGGCGACCATGACACACGCCTCCTTCCCGAAGTCCGACCAACCCGACCGGAGGCCCGCCGACCATGCTCGCCGCGCCTGTTGACGCCGCCGCGCCCGAACCGACGATGTCCCAGCCCGGTCACACTTCCGTGCTTCTCGCCGAGACGCTCGCCCTGCTCGCGCCGCGCGCGGGCGGACGCTACCTCGACTGCACTTTTGGCGGGGGCGGCCACACGCGCGCCATTCTCGAGGCCGCGCCGGGGTGCGAGGTCATCGCGCTCGACCGCGATCCTGAGGCGCAGCTCCGCGCCGAGCCGCTCCGTGCCGAGTTCGGGGACCGCTTTCGTTTGCTGGATTCCGATTTCGGCCGGCTGGACACGCTCGGCCTCTCGGGTCTGGACGGCGTGTTGTTCGACCTGGGCGTGTCTTCGTTCCAGCTCGACGACGCGCGCCGCGGTTTCTCCTTTCGCAACGACGCGCCGGCCGACATGCGGATGGATCCCCGTCACGGCGTGCCCGCCGCGCGCTGGCTCGAGACCGCGACCGAGGACATGCTTTATCGCGCGATCGGCACCTGGGGCGAGGAACGGCATGCCGGCCGGGTGGTCCGCGCCATCATCGCCGCCCGCGGCACCGGAGCCCTCGCCCGCACCGCGTCCCTCGCCACGCTGGTGGCGCAGGCGATACCCGCCAAGGATCGCCACGCTTCGAAAATTCACCCGGCCACGCGCGCCTTCCAGGGCATCCGCATCGCGGTGAACGACGAGCTCGGCGCCCTCGAGCGCGCCCTGCCGGCGGCCTTCGCCGCGCTCGCGCCCGGCGGCGTGCTCGCGGTGATCAGTTTCCACTCCCTGGAGGACAGGCCGGTGAAGCAGGCCTTTCGCCGCCTCTGCGGCCAACCCGAGACCCGCGACGACCACCGGCCGGCGGATTTGCGCCACGCCGTCGCCGAAGCGCTTACCCGCAAGGCGCTTGTCGCCTCCGACGCCGAGGTGTCGGCCAATCCCCGCAGCCGTTCCGCGCGTCTGCGCGCGGTGCGGAAATTGTAGTTATTCACCGGTTACACGCATCCGTATCCACCCTCTGGAGACACGTATCCACTTAAAACTTACTCACAACTTGCCCCCTTTTTTCAAGGCCGCCTCCGGCCGGAAACTCCAACCCGTCGCCAAATCATGAATACCAAAAACGCCCGTGCTTTCGCCACCCAGCTCCTGGTCGCCGCATTGGTCGTGCTCGGCGCGGGCGGAGGCCTGGGCTTCGCCATCGTGGATCTCCGCCAGGAGATCTCTCTCTCGGCCAACACCGCCCGCGTGCTGGAGCAGCGCGTGGTCGAGACCGAGCGCCGCATCGCCGAGCTCGGTGGCGCGATCGCGGCCGAGCAGTCCCCCGAGGTGCTCGCCGCGCGCAACGAAAGCTTCGCCCTCGGCCTGGTGCGCCCGGCCGAGAGCCAGGTCGTCCGCGTGGCCGGCTCCGTCACCGATCGTCTGACCGCCAAGCGACAGGCGGAGATCTTCGCCGCCGAGAGCGGCCGCGTGCTCACCCCCGTCCGTTTCAACACCGGAGGCGCCCAGCGCTGAACCTAGATGACCGCGCGCGGTTTCGCATCCCACTCCCGGCTCTATCTCGTCGCGCTCGTCGTCGTCGTCTGTTTCGGCGTGGTCGCGCATCGGCTGATCGATCTGCATGTGATCGAGCGCGAGCATTTCCTGGCCCAGATCCAGGATACCCGCCATCGCGTGGTCGCGGAGCCGGCGCGCCGCGGCAACATCTACGACGCCCGCGGCGATCTGCTCGCCACCACCAAGACGGACATCACCCTGGCGGTGGATCCGTGGGCGTTGCAGGACAAGATCGAGGCCCAGAAATTCCCCGCCCGCATGGCTCGCTACGAGCAGGAGCAGCGCGAGCGCCGGGCGCAGCTCGCCGAATTGCTCGGCATGACCGTCGCCGAGGTAGAGGCGCTCTACACGCCGTCCTGGCGCGACATCCCTCTCGAGCAGGATATCCATGACGACGTGGTGGACGGCCGCACCCGCGCCCGTTTCGTCAAATTCCGCGAAGGCGTCACCGAGGAGCAGTTTGCCAAGATCACCGCGCTGCGCGTGGCCGGTCTGACCCACGAGCGCCGTTTCCGCCGGGTGTATCCGCACCGCGAGCTCGCCGCGCATGTGATCGGTTTCGTCAACAAGGAGGACGTGCCTTCCGGCGGCGTCGAGGCCTTCGCCGACCAGTATTTGAAGGGGCTGTCGGGCTGGCGCGAGATCGAGCGCGACGGCAAGCGCGTCGAGCTCGCGCAGTATCGTCAGCGCGAGGTGCCGGCTTCCGACGGCTGGGGCGTCACGCTCTCGATCGACGCCGCCATCCAATACATCGTCGAGCAGGAGCTCGAGGCCATCGTGGACCGGTTCAAGCCGCAGAAAGCCACGATTCTGGTGAGCGACCCGCACACCGGCTTCCTGCTCGCGCTGGCCAACTACCCGTCTTTCGACCTGAACGAGTTTGGCACCACGCCGCTGGACAAACAGCGCAACATCGCTGCCGCCGACCTCGTCGAGCCGGGCTCCACCTTCAAGATCGTCGCCACGGCCGGTGCTTTGAACGAGGGTCTGGTCACGCCGACCACCAAGTTCGACTGCACGCTCGACAGCATCATCTACAACGGAAAGCCGCGCCGCTTCATGCGCGACGACCATCGCTATCCCCAGCCACTGACCGTGGCCGAGGTCATCGCCAAGTCGTCCAACGTCGGCACCGCCCAGCTGGGCATGCTACTCGGCGATCGTCGTCTCTACGACTACGCCCGCGCCTTTGGCTTCGGCGAGCGTTCGGGTTATCCGCTCGGCCGCGAAGAGCCCGGCCTGCTGGCCGATCCGAGCAAGTGGTCCGGCATCGACATCACGCGCATCCCCGCCGGCTACTCCATCGCCGCCACGCCGCTGCAGGTCCACTACGGCATGGGCGTGATCGCGAGCGGCGGCGACCTGATGCGCCCGCAGGTCATCCGTCAGGTCGTGGACGCGCAGGGCGAGGTCGTTTATACCTTCAAACCCGCCGTGCGCCGCACCGTCCTGGAGCGCGGCACCGCCGAGTCGATGGCGCGCATGCTGCAACGCGTGGTCTCGACCGAGGGCACCGCGCGCGTGGCGGTGATCCCGGGCTACGAGGTGGCCGGCAAGACGGGCACCGCGCAGAAGCTGATCGACGGCCGCTACTCCGCCCGCAACCACATCGGCTCCTTCGTGGGCTTCTTCCCCGCCAGTCAGCCTCGCGTGCTGATGACGGTGATCGTGGATGACGGCAAACCGCCCACCGGCGGCACCGCTTACGGTTCCGTGGTGGCCGCACCGAGCTTCAAGCGCATCGCGGAGCAACTCATCCAGTATCTCGACATCAAGCCCGCCGCGCCCACGTCGGGTCCGGCGTTTTTCGCGCATCAGGCGGAAGGAGGCCGGCGGTGATCGGCTACCTGATTCACGACTATAATCTGATCCGCGCCTTTGCCGCCGCGGCATCTTCGCCCGACCTTGAGGACGCATCCGCATCGCAGCCTCGTCGCCGCGCGCACGGCGAGGGCGGCGCAGGCCAACCCGGCTCGTCGCGCCCGACGGTCTCGCCGGCTTTTCAAGCCGCGCCCTTGCTCGCCGATCTTTTTGCTGACGGGGAAATCATCGCCTCGCGCGGACCGCTGGACCGACCCTTCTCCGGCATCGTGATGGACAGCCGTCGCGTGGTGCCGGGCAACGTGTTCTTCGCGCTGCCCGGTCTGCGCACTGACGGCGCCATGCACGTGGCCGAGGCGCTGAGCCGCGGCGCGATCGCCATTGTCTCCGCCGCGGAGCCCGCCAGCGCGCCGACCAAGGTGACTTTCGTGCAGGTCGCCGATCCGCGCGCCGCGCTCGCCCGCGCCGCCCGCCGCACCCACCGGGCCCCCGACCGGGACATGCGGGTGGTCGGTGTCACCGGGACCAACGGGAAGACCACGGTCACGCACCTGGTTAAACACTTCCTCGAGGACGACACCCGCGTCGGTCTGCTCGGCACGATCAACTACGATCTCGGCGCTCGCACCGTGCCCTCGTTCAAGACCACGCCCGAGGCCCCGGACATCTTCGGCATGCTCGCCCAGATGCGCTCCGCCGGCTGCCGCGAGGCGGTGATGGAGGTGAGTTCGCACGGCATCGACCAACGCCGCGTGCTCGGGCTCGAGTTTGCCGCCGCCGTCTTCACCAATCTCACCCAGGACCACCTCGACTATCACGGCACCATGGAGGCCTACTTCCAGGTGAAGGCGCGGCTGTTTACCGGGGAGTGCGGCAGCGTGCCGCCGGTGTGCGTGATCAACCAGGATGACGAGCACGGGCGGCGTCTCGCGCGCATGGTGCCGGCGCAGGCCTCGCGCGTGCTTACCTATGGCGAATCGGCCGACGCGCAGATCCGCGCCGAACAGGTTGAGCTCGGATTCAAGGAGACCACCTTCACCCTGATCTGGCCCGAGGGCCGCGCCCGCGTGCGGTCTCCGCTGCTCGGGCGCTACAACGTCGCCAACGTGCTCGCCGCCGCCGCCACGGCCTACGGCATGGGGCGCAATCCCCACGCGTTTTTGGCCCGCTTGTCGGTGTTCCCTGGCGTGCCCGGTCGCATGGAGCGCATCGAGGAAGGCCAGCCCTTCAACGTGCTCGTGGACTACGCGCACACCGACGACGCGCTGCGCAACGCGCTCGGCATGCTGCGTCCCATCACGCCCGGCCGCGTGATCTGCGTCTTTGGCTGCGGAGGCAACCGCGACCGCGCCAAGCGCCCCCTGATGACGCGCGCGGTGGAAGAGTGCGCCGACCTCGCCCTCGCCACGGCGGACAACCCGCGCGGCGAGACGGTCGCCGCCATCTTCGACGACATGCGCGCCGGCGTGACCGCGCCCGCGAAATTCACCTGGATCGAGGACCGTCGCCGCGCGCTCAGCCTCGCGCTCGACCTCTGCCGCTCGGGCGACTGCCTGCTCGTCGCGGGCAAAGGCCACGAAACCTACCAGGAGTTTGCCGACACCATCACCCCGTTCGATGACCGCCAGGTTTTGCGCGAGCTCATCCAGCTCAAGCGCCTGCGTCCCTCCGCCTGATGCCTACTTTCGCCCCCCAGTTTCTTGCCGCCGCGACCTCGGGTCGCTGGACCCGTGAACCGGCCGCCTCCGCGCCCGTCACGGGCTTCACCGTGGACACGCGTCGGCTCGCGCCGGGGCAGTGTTTCGTCGCGCTCAAAACCGGTCGGCGCGATGGCCACGATTTCCTCAAGGCGGCGGCGAGTGCCGGCGCGGCGGCGGCGCTGGTTTCCAAGCCCGACCCCGCGGTCGATCTGCCCCAGTTGGTCGTCGCCGATCCGCTGGCCGCGTTTCAGGCCATCGCCGCCGCGCATCGCCGCACGTTCACCGGTCCGGTGGTCGGCGTCACCGGCAGCGCGGGCAAGACTTCGACCAAGGAATTGCTGGCCCTGTTGCTTTCGGAGCGGCCCGGCGACGTGCTCGCCACCACGGGTAATCTGAACAACCACCTCGGCGTGCCGCTCACGCTCACGCGACTGGAGCCGGGCTCGCATGCCTGCGCCGTCATCGAGGCAGGCATCGGCGCAGCCGGCGACATGACTCCGCTCGCCAAGATGATCGCGCCCGACCACGCCATCGTGACCTTGGTCGGCCCCGCGCACCTCGCCGAGCTCGGCTCGCTGGCGAACGTAGCGCGGGAGAAATCCGTGTTGCCCGCCGCCACCCTGCCAAGCGGCTTGCGCGTGTTCCCCGCCGCGACGCTCGAATACGCCGCGTTTCGCGAACTGCCCGCGCCGACGCTGGCCCTGGAGTCTTCGATTTCGCACGAGGCCGAGGAAACACGCGTGCGTTTCGCGCTCTCTCCCGCCGGCGGAGGCGCGCCAGTTGAGCATGTGTTCACCTCTCGCCGGGTGTCCGACGGTATGGCGAGCAACGCCGCGCTGGCCCTGGCCACCGCGTTGCGACTCGGCGTGACGCCGGCGGAGGCCCAGGCGCGTCTGGCCAAGTGGCAGCCCGCGGCGCTGCGCGGCGAGCTTTGCCAGGACCACGCGGGACGTTGGCTGTATGTGGACTGCTACAACGCCAACCCCGCCTCGATGCACGACGCGTTGGATGCGTTTGCGGCCATGGCTCCTGCCGGGCAACCCCGACTCTATTTGATCGGCGGCATGGAGGAGTTGGGCAGTGACGCCGTCGCCTACCACCGCCGCCTGGGCGAGGCGCTCGCCCGCCATCTACGCCTCCAGGATCGCGCGCTGGTCCTGGCCACGCCCGAACTCGCCAACGCCGTGGTGGCCGGAGCGTCCACGTCTTCCGTGGCCGCCGCGCCCGACCTCGCCGCCCTCCGGCTCAAACTCGAGGCGCACGATGGGGCCGTGTTCATCAAGGGCTCCCGCCGCTACCAACTGGAAAGCCTGCTCCTGCCCAACGCGGTCGTGGCCGAAACCACCGGCACCGCGCCCGCCCACTGATTCCCTTTTTCGCCGTGCTCTCCTTCCTCGCCGATTACGAACACATCTGGGGCCCGCTTCGCCTGCTGCGGTTTCTCACGTTCCGCGCGCTCCTCGCCGCGCTCACCGCGACCGT
>JALOTV010000313.1 GCA_025457685.1 Opitutaceae bacterium | reverse complement strand
TCCGGATACAGCTTCATCTCCTTTTTCGCGGTGATCTTGTTGTAGATCGCGAACTGGGTGCTGGGCGGGCAGATCGTGTCCATCAGGCTGGTGAACATGAGCACGTCGGCGCGGATGCGCGGGGCGAGAAATTGGAGGTCGATGTAGCCGAGCTTGGTGAAGATAGCCTCCTCGCGCTCGTGGCGCGGATCGAAGTGGCGGAAATACGTCTTCAGCTCGGCGTAGGCGTCCTTCGCCTGATCCATTTCCCAGACCCGGCGGTAGTCGGAAAGGAAGGGGAAGATAGACGAGGCGCGCCGCACCCGGGGCTCCAGCGCGGCGCAGGCGATGGTGAGCGCCCCGCCCTGCGAGCCGCCCATCGCGCCGACCCGCGTCGCATCCACCTCGGGCAGGGCCATGACCACGCGGGCGAGCTGCGCCGTATCCAGAAAAATGCTACGAAAAAGCAGTTTGGTGGGATCGGGATCGTCGAGGCCGCGGATGATGTGACCGTGGTGGGTGTTGCCGAGCACACCGCCCTTGTCCTCGGAGCGTCCGCCCTGGCCGCGGCAATCCATCGCCGCCACGCAAAAGCCGGTCGCGGCGTAGCCGAGCTTGCCCGCCCAGTCGCCGCCGTGGCCGGAGTAGCCATGGAATTGCAGGACGGCCGGCGCGGGCCGGCCGCCGCGCGCCGCGGCCGAGGGACGCAGGTATTTGGCGTAGATGCGCGCCCCGCCCACGCCGGTGAACCAGAGATCGAAGCACTCCACGCCGGGGCCGGCCGCGAGCGCGGGGTTGGGCACGAGTTCGGGGCGCGGATCGGTCGCGGCCAGTTCGGCAAGGGCGGCGTCCCAGTAGGCGTCAAAATCGGCCGGACGCGGGTTGCGCCCGGCGTAATTGCGAAGCTGTTCGAGGGGAAGATCGACGAGGGGCATACGACCCGCATCGAAAACGCAGCGTCACAGTGGAAACAACGCTTATCCTTCACGCGGCGGGCGCCGGCGTCATCGACTTGCGCGCGCCGATGTGCAGCATGCGTGGGGTCCTTCGCTTCTCGTGTCCCTACCCCACCCCGCCCCGAACCACGCATCGTCGTCTTCGGTGTCCGCCTCGCCCCTGAGCGTAGGCACGCTGACCTATACCTCGGGAGGGCTGATCGTGCTGTTTTTCTGGCTGCTCTTCGGCGACTTCGCCTGGTCGATGCGCGATCGCTCGGTGGGACCGATGGCCCAGTGGTATCTCAACCACCTCGACGTGCCCAACATCCTGTTCGGGTTGTTGATGACCTCCTTTCCCGCGTTTGTCGGCTTCGTTCTGGGGCCGGTCATCAGCGTGAAGTCCGACCGGCACCGCGGGCGCTGGGGACGCCGCATCCCCTTCCTGCTCGTGACCACGCCGCTCGCCGCGCTGGGCATGATCGGCCTCGCGCTCACGCCCCTGCTGGCCAAGTGGGTGCACGGCCATTTCCCCGAGCAGAGCGAACTCGTCGTTTCGGTGGTTTGCTTCGGTGTCTTCTGGGCCGCCTTCGAGGTGGCGACCATCGCCGGCCAATCGGTCTTTGGCGGACTCATAAACGACGTCGTGCCGAAAAAATACCTCGGGCGTTTCTTCGGGCTTTTCCGCGCCGTCAGCCTGATCGACGGCATGATTTTCAACTACTGGGTCATGGGCAAGGTGCCGGAGCACTTCACCCTCATCCTCATCGTGATCGGCATCTTCTACGGAACCGCGTTTACCTGGGTGTGCCTCAAGGTGCGCGAGGGCGAATACCCGCCGCCCCCGCCGCTTGATCCGCGCGTGCGCAGCTTCGCCACCGGCTTTTTCCACGGCGCAAAGACCTACTTCAAGGAGTGCTTCACCTCGCGATATTACGTGTCGGTCTTCATCCTGTTGATGGTCGCCAACCTCGCCTTCGCGCCGATCAACACCTTCGCCCTGCCCTACGCGCGCAGCCTAGACGTCGATATGGACACCTATGGCAAATACCTCGCGCTCACCTATCTGATTTCCCTCAGCCTGTCGTATTTCCTCGGCTGGCTCTCCGACACTTTTCATCCGCTGCGCGTCTCGCTCGCCGCCCTGATGGGCTACGCCATCGTCAGCGGCTGGGGTTGGTTAAACGCCACCACGCCCGGCCATTTTTTGGCCGCCTGGGTGGCGCATGGCGTCCTGTCCGGCTGCTTCTTCACCAGCGTGGCCTCGCTGGGCCAGCGACTCTATCCGCAGGACAAATTCGCCCAGTTCGCCTCGGCCGCCGGCATGGTGCTCGCCCCCGCCACCATGGCCCTCGCGCCGCTCGTGGGACTGTTGATCGACCAGACGGGCTCCGTCTACCGCTTCGCCTTCCTGGTCGGCGGGGTGCTCGCCTTCATCGCCCTCCTCCTCGGCTATGGCGTGCACCGCCGGTTCATGGAGCTGGGCGGGCCCGACCACTACGTCGCGCCCAAGCTGTAAGCCCGACGGCATCCTTGATCCACGTGGTCCCGGCGCCCGACCGGAGCGCGTATGACCACTCATAAAATTCGCTCATGCCACGTGGCCCGTGGCATGAGTCTTGCGAACGTGGCTGGCGGTCGCCGCTCTCGCCTTGTGCCCCCAAGGCATGGTCGCTAACCAGTTCCGCACCATGTCTCCCCGCCTCTCCCGATCCCCTTACCTCACGCTTGCCTCGCTGGCCCTCGTCTCGTTTCTGGCTCCCCTCGCCAGCCAGGCCGAGGAAGTGGGTTTGGTGCGGGTCTGGCCCGAATACCGCGAGGCCGCCTCGTTCACCCGCATCGCGGAGTATTTCGGCGGCAAGGAAAAGGCTCCCGAGTTGATCGTTCGTTCCCGACCCGACGCGCGCGACGGCTACTACTTCCTCGCCCGCTTCGAGTCCGCCGAGGCCCGCCCCGGCGCCATTCTCGCCATCGAATACATCGTGCCGGGCGATGAGCGGGCGCGGCTCCAGTTTTTCAACCTCGATCTCCCTCGCGGCTCCCGCGCCGTGCTGGCCGGGCTCACCGGCGAAGACTGGCCGGGCAAAAATGTGGCCCCGACCGCCTGGCGCCTGCGCCTGCTGGACGCGTCCGGCGCCGAGCTCGCCCGCCAGCAAAGCTTCCTCTGGTCGATGCCACCCGCGGCGCCCGCCGTCGCGGAGACCGCGCCGACGCCCTGATCGCAAGGCGCCGCGTGCGCCCCACCCTTTCCCATGTCCGATCTTTTCGCCGCCTACGATACCGACAAATTCTACGACGAGATGTTTGCCGCCCCCGGTCGTCCGCGACCGCACTACCAGCGGCTCTTTGAACGTTTCGCCCAGATGGAGGGCATCAGCGAATTGCTCGAACGCCAGCGCACCGCCGACCAGACCTTCATCAACCGCGGCGTCACCTTCACCGTCTACTCCGACAACAAGGGCACGGAGAAGATTTTCCCCTTCGACCTGATCCCCCGCATCATCCCCGCCCACGAGTGGTCGCGCCTCGAGGCCGGTCTGCGCCAGCGCATGGAGGCGCTGAATCTCTTCCTCGCCGACATCTACGGCGAGCAGAGCATCCTGAAGGAGGGCATCGTCCCGCGCGAGATGGTGGAGACCTCCAAAAACTTCCGCCCCGAGCTCGTCGGCGTGCCCATCGCGCGCGGCCTCTACGTCCACATCAACGGCACCGACCTCGTGCGCGACCA
>JALOTV010000312.1 GCA_025457685.1 Opitutaceae bacterium | reverse complement strand
TCGCTCTCGTAGAAATCCGCGCCCATCATGACCACGTCCTGCAGCCGGCTGCCCGCGCGCACGAAAGAGCGCATGCCGAGCACGCTGTGAATGACGGTGGAGTCCTCGATGATCGAGCCATCGCCGATCACGCCGTAGTCGAACGTGCACTTGTTCAACTTGGAGGGCGGCAGGTAGCGGTCCTGGGTGTAGATGGGGGCCGCGGGGTCGAAGAAATTGAACGGCGGCAAGGGCTGGGCCAGGGCGAGGTTGGCGTCGAAGAACGCCTTCACCGTGCCGATGTCTTCCCAGTAACCCTCGAAGACGTGGGCGTAGAGCTTCTTCTTACCCAGCAAGCCGGGGATGATCTCCTTGCCGAAGTCCGTTTCGTTGCCGGCCAGCGCCTCGGCCAGCACCTTGCGGTTGAAAACGTAGATGCCCATCGACGCGAGACAGTGTTTCTCGCCGCCGGAGTGACTCAGCCGCGCCTCAAGTTTTTCGCTGATGGTCAGGCTCTGGATCACCTTCGGGTCCTTCGGCTTTTCCGCGAACTCCGAAATCGCCAGATCGTCGCCGACGCGCATCAGGCCCAGGCCCTCCACCTTGGAGACGGGGAACGGTATCGCCGCGATGGATACATCCGCGCCCGTGGCGATGTGCTGCTCGATGATCTTCCGGAAATCCATCCGGTAGAGCTGGTCGCCGGAGAGGATCAGCACGAACTCGTGGGGGAAGTTGCGGAAATGCTGAAGATTGCGGCGCACCGCGTCCGCCGTGCCCTGATACCAGTCCTGGCTCTTCTCGGTCTGCTCGGCGGAAAGGATGTCCACGAAGCCGCCGCCAAAGGGATCGAAGTGGAAGGTGTTTTGAATGTGCCGGTGCAGCGAGGCGGTATGGAACTGCGTGAGCAAAAAGATGCGGTTGATGTCGCTGTTGATGCAGTTGCTGATCGGAATATCGACTAGGCGATACTTGCCCGCCAGAGGCACCGCGGGTTTGCAACGTTCCATCGTGAGGGGATGCAAACGCGTGCCGCGTCCGCCGCCCATGATTACTGCCAGGACATTCTTTTGTGGGGTCATGTTGAAGGGAATGGCTATAGCCTTGCGGAGGCTTTGCGCCGCCCAATAAGTTCGCCAGCTAAAACCCTCAAAAATTCATGTGCGGAATCGTAGGTTACGTCGGTCGCCAAAAGGCCGCCTCCATCATGCTCGAAGGCCTCAAACGCCTCGAATACCGCGGCTATGATTCCGCCGGGTTGGCCGTGCTCCAAGACGGCGACGTCGCCCTGCTCCGCACCACCGGCCGGGTCGCCGGTCTCGCCAAACTAGCTTCGGGCAAAAAACTTACCGGCACCACTGGCATCTCCCACACCCGCTGGGCCACCCACGGCGGAGTCACCGAGGCCAACGCCCACCCCCACCGCTCCAGCGACGGCCGCATCCTCCTCGTGCACAACGGCGTGATCGAGAACTACGCCGCCATCAAAAAATTCCTTCTCACCAAGGGCTACACCTTCACATCGGAGACCGACACCGAGGTCCTAGCCAACCTGATCGCCTACCACTACGCCAAGGAGCCGGCCTCGGCCGAAACCTCCCGCTTCCTCGAAGCCGTCCGCAAAACCCTCCTCCACGTCGAGGGCACCTACGGCATCGCCGTGCTCTCGCCCGCCCATCCCGACGAGCTCGTCGCCGCCCGTAAAGGATCCCCGCTCATCCTAGGCGTGGGCGATCAGGAAAACCTCATCGCCTCCGACGTCTCCGCCCTCATCAGCCGCACCCAAAACGTCGTTTATCTCAAGGACGGCGAACTCGTGCACCTCACGCCCTCCGGCTTCACCCTCAGCACTCTCGACCTCGCCGACGTGCACCCGGTGATCGACACCGTGACGTGGTCGGTGGACGAGGCCGAACTGGGCGACCACGCCCACTTCATGCTGAAGGAAATCTTCGAGCAGCCCGTCGCGCTCGAAAACGCCATGCGCGGCCGCTTCGCCGCCGACGGCTCCACCGCCAACTTCGGCGGCCTCAACCTCTCGCCCGCCGACTTCCGCCAGATCGATCGCTTCGTCTTCACTTCGTGCGGCACCGGCTGGCACGCCTGCCTCGTCGCCGAACACCTCATCGAGCGCTATGCGCGCATCCCCGTCGAGGTGGACTACGCCTCCGAGTTTCGCTACCGCAACGCCCCGCTCGACCGCGACGCCCTGTTCTTCGTCATCTCCCAGTCGGGCGAGACGATCGACACCCTCGCCGCCCTGCGCGAGGCCAAGCGCAAGGGCTACAAGTGCATGGCGATCTGCAACGTCGTCGGCTCCACCATCGCCCGCGAGGCCGACGGCGGCATCTACCAGCATGCCGGCCCCGAGATCGGCGTCGCCTCCACCAAGGCCTTCACCAGCCAGCTGCTCATCGCCGCCATGTTCGCGCTCTACGTCGCCCGCATGCGCGACCTGAGCTTTGCCGATGGCGTGCAGTATGTCGCGGGCCTAAAGGCCGTGCCCGGCCTCGCCCGCCGCGCCCTCGCCCAGGCCCCGCGTATCCAGGAAATCGCTACGCGCTACGCGAAATACAACGACTTCCTCTTCCTCGGCCGCCTCGATCTCTTCCCCATCGCCCTGGAAGGCGCGCTCAAGCTCAAGGAGATCTCCTACATCCACGCCGAGGGCTACCCGGCGGCGGAGATGAAGCACGGCCCCATCGCCCTCATCAGCGATCAGTGCCCGAGCGTGTTTTTCGTGCCCAAGGGCGAGCTATTTAACAAGGTCGTGTCCTCCATGCAGGAGATCAAGGCGCGCAAGGGCCCCATCATCGCCATCGTGCCCGAGGGTCTGGAACTCCCCGATGGTCTCGCCGACGAGATTATTCCCATCCCCGACTGCCACGAGGCCGCCCTGCCCATCCTGGCCACCATCCCGGTCCAGCTTCTCAGCTATTACATCGCCGTGGCCCGCGGCTGCGACGTGGACAAACCCCGCAACCTCGCGAAATCCGTCACCGTGGAATAAAACAAAAGAGTAACAACAGAGCGAAAGACCTACAGAACCTCCAACACCGCTCCCGCCGCCCTCCCCCTCTCTCAATCTTTCGCTCCGTCGCTCTGTGCTTCTGTCGCTCTGTCTTCCCTCTCTCCGATGACCATCCTTCCCTCCGCCGCCGACTTCGCCCGCCTCGCCACCCAGGGCAACCTCGTCCCCGTTTACGCGGACCTCATGGCGGACTTCGAAACGCCCGTCTCCGCCTACGCCAAGCTGCGCGGCCACGGCCCGTCCTACCTGCTCGAATCCGTCGAGGGCGGTGACACCCTCTCGCGTTATTCCTTCATCGGCTGCCGCCCGCGCAAGGTCCTCGCCTGCGGCCCCGCCACCACCACCATCCGCGAGCCCGGTCGGCCCGACGTCGTCGTCCCCACGCCGGCCGATCCGCTCACCCTCATCGAGGCCGAGATGAAGGACGTGCGCCCCGTATCCATTCCGGGACTACCGCGCTTCACCGGCGGCGCGGTCGGCTTCATCGCCTACGAATACGCCACCCGCATCGAGCCCACCATCCCCGCCGCCAAGACCGACGAGCTCGGCACGCCCCTGCTCTACTTCATGCTGTCGGACTCGCTGCTGATCTTTGATCGCGCGAAACAAACCCTCCGCCTCTGCGTCAACGC
>JALOTV010000311.1 GCA_025457685.1 Opitutaceae bacterium | reverse complement strand
GTGGTGTGTTCGCGGGCGATGGGGCAGCGGCCGCGAAGGGCGGCGTCGGCGGAGAGGAGGCAGAGGCGGCGGAAGCGCTCGGCGTCGGGCTCGGAGAGACGGAGTTTTTCCGAGACGTAGCGGCGGAAGTAGGTTTCCTCGGACCAGAAGGGGGCGAGGGCCCACTGGGCAAAGACCCAGGCGTTAATGTCGGGCCAGAGTTCGTGTTTGATCCACGGGCCTTCCCAGCCGCCGCCGCGGGTCCAGGTCCAGACGCCGGCGTAGAGGGAGCTGCGGCGACCGAAGGCGCCGATGGAGCGGAAGGCGCTGTCCTCGGCGTCCCACGGCGTGCGGTGTTCCTCCAGGCCTTCGAGGATGCCGTGGCCGAGGTAGTTCGGGTAGGCGCCCTTGCCCTCGTATTCGCGGGCGCACTGGATCTCGATGATCTGGGGGTGGCGGCCCTGGCCGATGGAGCGGGAGAAGCGGTTGGTGCGGTGAAAATCCTCCTCGCAGTGTTTGATGCTGATGAGGAGGAGCGGGTGCGGCTCCACGGCGGCGTCGACCTTGGCGTAGTCGGTGGGGGAGCGGTCGAAACTGTTCCAGGTGCGAAAGACGAGGCGTTTGCCGAGGCGCACGCAGATCTCTTCGCGAAGGAGGGAGAGTAGCGGGATGATGGTGCGCTCGGGGTCGAAGGGGTTTTGAATTTTGCCAACGTGATGGGGGGCGTCGTGGAGGTAGGTTTCGCCGATGCGGACGACGAGGCCGTCGAGCAGGGGGAAGCGACGGAAGGTGCCGTGGATGAGTTTGCGGAGGAGGTCCTGCGTCTGCGGGTGGCGCGGGTCGCCGAAGGTTTCCTGGGCGCGGTGTTTCTCGACCAGGGCCTTGGGGAGGAGCACGAGGTCGCCCATGGCGTAGCTGGCGATACCGGCGGCGTGGTTGGCGGCCATCTCGCGGTCGAGGAAGGCGGCCTTGGCGTCCACCCAGGCGCGGCCGGGGCTGCCGGCGGGGAAAACGTCGGGGTCGGTGTCGGCCCAGTCGATGGCGAGGGTGGGGGAGTCGAAGAGGGGGAAGCAGCGGGCGTTGTAGCCCATGTCGCGAAGGACGCGCGGGTCGTCGAAGCGGGTGTCGTAGCGGGGCTCGGCGGGGTTGTGGTGGACCATGTCCATCACGAGCGGGGGGCGGGGCGGGCAGTCGGGGGCGGAAGCGGCGGTGTGCATCGGGCGAAGAGGTGCGGCGGGGGGTGTTTTCAGGCGTGGTCGTAGTCGTAGCGGAAGTAGTCGAAGTCGGCGTATCCGTAATCTGGTGACGCGTCGTCGGGGGCGCGGTGGTTGTAGGTGTAGAGACCGATGCGGTCGCCGCGATGGCCGCCGGAGCGGAGGGCGTAGCGGTCGGGCCAGTCGTGCCAGAGCTCGCCGTCGTCGAGACTGTAGCGGAAGCGGTTGACGCGGTCGGGGCCGATCTCGGTGCGGAGGAGGATGGTTGGGGCGGAGACGGGGACGGGCGTGGCGGGGCTGCGTTGGTTGTAGCGCAGGAGAAAGCGGCCGTCGTCGTGGCGATAAACGCCGAGGGAGGCGTGGTGTTTACCGCCGTCGAAGTGGGCCAGGCCGGCTTCCTGGCCGGGGCGGAGGCCGGCGAGGTCGAGACGGGTCTCGGCGAGGACGAAGGGCGTGGCGACGTAGCCCTGGGAGAGGACGTTGCGGATTTGGAAAAACGAATCGCTGCGGTCGGCGGTGGCGAAGGCGTGTAGTCTGAGCCAGCCGGGACGCGCGGTGAGGGACCAGAAGCCCGGGCGCGGGGCGTGGTTCCAGAGCCAGTTGGGCGAGAGGGTGGCGGAGGCGAAATCGTCGCTGTCCTGAAACCGGGCGCGCTCGGCGCGGGCGGCGCGGAGGGGGGGCTTGGGCGCGTGCCAGCGCATCACGAAGGGTTTGAGCGGCTGATGGGGGTGGTGACGGTCGGCGCGGGCCTCGGGGGTGAGGCCGGAGCCGTCGTAGGGCGTGGCGGCGACATCGGGCGCGCCGGTGGAGCGCGGGTTGTCGCCGGGGGGCGGATCGCCGGGGAAAGGCCAGCCGTCGATCCAGGTGACGGGCAGGAGCGAGGTGGGGCGGCACTCGGGGTAGACCTCTTTTTCGCCGTGGTGGGTGAGCCAATACCAGTGTTCGCGGCCGTCGGTGGAGAGGTGGGCGGGCACGTCCACGAAGCCGCCTTGGTTGGGCTCGCGGGTGGGCACGGGGTGGCGAAGGTCCACGAGGAGGCGCTGGGTCTCGTAAACGCCGGGATCGGCTGGACCGCCGGGGCCGAGGTAACGGCCGGCGGAGTCGAATTTGTCGCCGTAGATGGATTTGGCGCGGCGGAGGACGGGCATGCGAAAGCCGTCCCAGTATTCGCTATGGTAGAGGTAAACGTAGTCGCAGACGCGTTGGTCGGGGCCGTGGCGGCCGGTGAAGGTGGAACGGCCGGCGACGGTTTCGGGGCCGAAGCGGATCAGCTTGGCGGCCTCGGCGGAAAAATAGTCGTGGGTGACGGTGCCTTCGCGGTCGGGCAGATGGGCGGCGTGGAGCACGCTGAGCAGGTCGCCGGCGGCGTTGATTTCGGCCTGGTGGCCGTCGTCGAGGCCGCGGGTTTCGCGCAGGGGCGCGCCGGTATGGCGGTGGAGTAGGGCACCGCGCGGATCATCGCCGGCGCGGCGGCGGGTGGTGTCGCCCTCGGTGTTCATGGCGTCGAGGTCGCCGTCGAGGAGGCGGATGCCGTCGAGCGAGAGGCGGAAGGTGTGGAGATACCACGCGCCGGGGAGTTTGCTGGCGATTAGCCAGGCGGCCTTGAGCGTGCCGTCGTCGTGGAATTCCCAATACGGGCAGGGGTCGTCCCAGCGGAGGGCGCGGAGGGGGCGGCCTTGGCGATCCTCCATGAAGCGGGCGGACCAGGGGCCGCGGATGTCGTCGGCAGTGGCGACGACGAAGCCGGCGGTGTAGAGGGTGGTGTGGACGAACCAGCGCTTGCGCGACACGAGGGCGCCTGAGGCGTCGCGTTCCAGCCACTCGAGTTTGCGGAGGGAGCCGGCGTAGACGCCGACGTTGTAGCCGGCCATGCGTTGCCAGCCGAGGTCGGGATCGAGGGCGGCGGGTTCGGGGATGGCGTGGGCGATGGTGCGCCAGTTGACGAGGTCGCTCGACTCCAGGATGGGCATGCCCGGGTGGAGTTGGAACGACGAGGTGATCATGTAGTAACGATCGCCGTCGCGCACGACGTCGGGGTCGCAGTAGTCGCCCGGGAGGATGGGATTCCGGTAGGTGCCGTCGCCTTGGTCGCCCCACGGGGGCGTGGCTGGGGTGGGCTGCATGGGGCGGTTTTCCGGAGGGGCGTTTTTGCGAGTTAAGCCCGTTGCCTGCGCAGGATTCTTACGGCGAACGGCGGGAGGTTTTCCGCCGGAGGCACGGGGCGCTCGGGCGCGAGCAGATCTTCGGCTCCGGCCCACGTGTCGTAGTCGATCCACGCGGGCGTGCGGTCGTGGTTGATGACGAAGAGAAACTCCTCGGTGTCGGTGCGTCGCGGGGAAATCTCCACGGTGGGGCCGGTGCTCACGGGGGCGTGGATGCCGCGGGCGGCGAGCAGTTTGGCCAGCCAGGTTTCGAGGAAGGCCTGCTCGGGCTGGGTGGCGAGGTAGAGCGCCTCGCCCTTGCC
>JALOTV010000052.1 GCA_025457685.1 Opitutaceae bacterium | reverse complement strand
ACCGGCGGCCCACCACTTCACCTTGCGGCCGCCTAGAGTGAACTCCTCCGGCGTATCCTGCTTTTTGCCAAAATACACCCCGATGCCGGCCATCGCGGCGAAGTAGGCGAGAATCACGAGGTAATCGCCGAGGCCAAGGGTGCGGGTGTAACGACTGGGAGCGATGGTGTGGAGCGATGGCGCCTCGCCAGCGGCCGATCCTGGCGACAGGGCCAGTCTGGCCGCGGGCGGCGCCACGGCGGTGGATCCAGTTGGCAAAGCGGGAGCGGCGAGCTCGGCCCAGCCCTCGGTGATCGCGTTATAAACGAGGGTGCGCGGACCGTCGGCGGTCTCCACATGGAGGAGGATGGAGGCTTGGCCGGCGGGCCAGGCCGTGCCGACCGCGAAAGACCGGGGAGCGTCGGGCAGACGTATCCATCCTTGCACTACGCTAGCCTCGCGCGGACGCGGCAGGAAAGCCCAGGCGGTCGAAGGCGCGGCAGCGCCATCGGCGGAGGACTCGCCACCAAAGACGTGGAGACCGCCATGCTGCACGGCGAGCAGCGGCCTCGCACGGGGCGCGGAGGGCAGGGCGGGCTCCACGCGCCAGCCGTCGCCGGGGCGGGCGGGATCAATGCTCCAGAGCGGGGTGTGATCGGCAGGCGCCGCGGAGGGGCCGGCGAGAACATAAAGTCTGCCCTGTAGAATGGCGGCTCCGGCGACGGGACCGGCAAGAGGAAGATCAGGCCAGGCGACGGTGGTCAGCGCGCCGTTATCAAGCGCGAGCGCATGAACGGCCGCCGAAGGACTCGAGGAGGAGCGACCGCCTAAGAGAACGAGTCGACGGTCATGCACCACCCCCACCGCCTCGATTTTGGGCGGAAGCTCAACCGGGATGGACCGCACGGAGGCATCAGGCTCGATCGCCAGCACGTCCGAAGCCCAGCCGTCGCCTTGGCGTCCGCCGACGATCAGCAGGGTGTCGCCCAACCGAGCGTAAACTGCGCCGGATCGCCACGCGGAGGCGGGCAGCGAAGGGCCGGCGGGCACGATCTCCACCGGCGCGGAATCCAGCGGTGCGTCCGATGTCGCACTCGCGTCGACGGCACCAAGGATGAGCGTCAGGGCGCCAAGGCAGAGCGTGAGAAAACGCCGAAGCTCGCGAGGGGAGTGGGGGAACATCGGAAGCGCAGTTTAGCCGAGACGTTAATCAGCGAAGGGGAACGAGCTCTATGCGATCGGCATAGAACGCGCCCTCGTGTGCCTGGGTGGCGGTAAACACGAGGGTGTTGACGCCCTCCTTCAGGCGAACGGTGTGGGTGACCACGCCCCACGTGTTCGGGGCGCGCGTGGACAACAACACGGGGAGCAGGGACTCCTGACCATTGGCGCTGACGCTGATCCCGGAGATATCCTTCTCGGGCGAACAATAGCGGAAGCGGATCTGGTAGTCGGTCGCGCGCGAAAGGCGGGCGGTGACCGAGATGGCACCGCCCGCACGACGGGCGAGATTGCTGACGAAGCCCATGCCGGAATAGCCAAAGGTGACGGGCTTGTAGCCCATGCCATTGGTGACGTAGGCGCTGTTGGCGACCTCGGCCTCCTCGAGCTCGTGAATGACGGCGTCGATGGGCAGCATGCGCGCTCCGGCATGGGCGGGCTGGAGTCCGGCGCCGGCCTTGATGCGAGCGACTTCGGCCGAGTGCTCGGGAGCGTCCATGGGCCGGACCTTTTCGATGCTCAACTCGGCGGCGACCAGATCGAGCCCCGGCGAGACGATGTTGCGATCCTTGTTGGAGTAGAGGTTGGTGACGCGCGTCTCGCGGTTGGTCTTACCGTTGAACTTGATGTTGGCGTCGCCGATGGCCTCGATGACGTTGTCGTAGGCTTCATGGCGGGAAGTGCTCTCATCGAAGTAGAAGCCTTGGCCCCACCGAGTCTGACGGGCCCAGTTGTTGCGAAGGACGGTGAATGGGTGATCGGGATCGGAAGGCCCGAGGTTGTAGAAGGCGCCACCGTCGGCGAGTTCGACCATGGAATTCTGGATACGATTCCACTCGATCAGATTGTTGCCCATGGAGGTCTTGGAGACGCGATCCCAGGCCCAGCCGAAGTGGATGCCGGAATAGGGCGAGTTGTAGATCTCGTTGTGGGCGACGACGGAATCGCGCGGGAAACTGATGCCGATCGGGATGGCAGAGCGGTATTCGACCGCGGCGCGATTGATGTAGTTGTTGAGGATCTTATTGCGCGCGACGTGAAACTTGGGGTCGGCGGGAAAGGCGTTGTTCTCGGTGCCGGGAGTTTCCCAACCGACGTAGTCGCCGATCTGGATGGCGTTGGCGGCGATGTTAAAAAATGTATTTCCCTCCACGAGGTTATCCTGAGCTCCGGCGGTGGCGAAGCAGACGCCGATGCCGCCGAGATTGATGAAACGAGAACCGGTGACGTGGATGCCGCTGGCGTAGCGGAGGCGTAAGGCGGCGCCGTCGATGATGCTCTCCTGGTCGCCGCGGGCGCTTTTGAATTTCCCAAAGTTTTCGCGCATCACGTTGTTTTGCGCGTCGGGCACACCGTAGGGGGAACTCGGCCTCAGCCACGTCGTGTAGAGGAAGCTGATCCCGTGGAAAGTGAGGTTGCGAACCTGGGCGTCGACACTCTCGCCATCGACGGTGACGAGTTGCTCAAGCACGGGCGCGACGACACTGGCCTTGCGCAGGTTTTCCCAGTCGTAGGGCTTGTAGTAGAGCGTGTAGGAAGCGCTGCCGACGGCGCCGGTGCGGTCGAGATACCATTCGCCGGGTTCGTCGAGGAGTTCGTAGGCGTTTTCCACATACCAAGGATCGCCGATGGACGTCATGCCCTTGTTGCGGCCGTTATCGAAGCCGGGCTGGTCCATGGTGATCCGAACAAAGTCGGTCTTCTGGTCTATGCTGGCGACGCCGGCGCGTGGATTGGTCCAAATGTGGCGGTAGACGAATTCGATGTCGGCCGGGTTTTTCCACGTCCCGATCGCGGCGTCGGCGGGGAGGGTGTAGCCGGATTCGTGGCGTTTGATGTCTTCGATGCCGGCGATGCTGCGGGCGCGGACGGCGCGTCGGCCGTTGACGAAGAGTTGGCGCGTCTCGAGCGGCGCGCGGAGGTTGGCGCGGTAGATGTTCCGGCCTCGATCATGCAGGGTCCAGCCTTCGATGCGACGGGCTCCGCTGAGCCGGGGATTTTCCCCCGGTGCCGCCTGATAGCGCACGCGATGGCCGGCATCGCCGCCGTCGAGCGCGGTGAGCGCCAGCGGCCGCTCGAGCAGGTAATCACCCTCGCGCAGAATGATCTCAATGTCACCGATCAAGGGGCGGGGCACCTTGCGCGCGGCGTCGCGGGCGCGTTCCAAAGTGCGGAACGGTGCGTCGGCGGACGTGCCACGGGAGGTGTCATCACCCCTGGCGGGATCGACGAAGAAGCGAGCCTGCACGCCCTGCTCGACGGAAGGGCGGTCGGGGAATTGACGGGGATTGGCGCACGCGCCGAGGAAGACGAAGGGCAGAAGCGCGAGCAGACGAGCGGAGCGGATCAATTGCATGGGGGATGGAATAAGAGAGGGCGGGTGACCGAAATCAGCCCTTCATGCCGGTGAGCGTGATGCCACGGATGAAGTAGCGTTGTCCGAAGAAGAAGATGGCGATGACGGGCAGCGTCATCAGGAGGGAGCCGGCCATCATCATGGCCATGCTGCCGCCGCTTTGGACGTTGAGGGCGTAGAGGCCGAGGGAGAGCGGATACAGGCGCTGATCCTGCAGATAGATAAGCGGCCCCATGAAGTCGTTCCAGACGCCCATGAAGGTGAAGATGCCGATGACCACGAGGCTGGGTCGGATGCTCGGCATGATCACGTGCCAGTAGATGCGCATCACTCCGCAACCATCGATCCGGGCGGCATCCTCGAGGTCGCGCGGGATCCCCTTCATGAATTGATTGAGAAGAAACACATTAAACGCGCTGGCCGTCAGGCTGGGCACCCAGAGCGGCAGAAGGGTGTTATACCAACCGAGGTCGCGGATGATGAGGAACTGCGGGATCATCGTGACCTGACCGGGCAGCATCATGGTCGCGAGCATAAGGACGAAACAGGCGCTTCGTCCGGGCCAACGCAGGCGGGCGAAACTGTAGGCGACCAGGGAGCAGCTGAAGACGGTGCAGACGATCTGGAGGATGACGAGAAACAGGCTGGTCGCGACATAGCGGCCGAAGGGGATGTGTTCGAGCACCACGACGTAGTTGCGCTGGATCTTGGCCCACCAGGCGGCGAGGACTCCGCGTTGCCTGAGCTCAAGCGTGATGGCCAAGGTGTCAGGTGAGGTCAGCCGGCTGGTGGCACCGGGCTGCTCGCGCAAGAGTATCCAGGTTTTTTGCTGGTTGGTCAGGTCGTCCGGTCCCGGCTCCTGCCACGTGAGCGTGGTCCAGGTGAAATCGGAGAGGGTGGCGGAACGCTCCGCGCGGTAAACTTTGCCCTTCATCTCGACGGTGACGTCGAGGGCATGCCAACTGTCGTCGGGCCTAAGGAAAAGTTGCAGACGATGCAGCCGGTCTAGAGAGAAGCCGACCTTGGCTTCGGTGCGCAGCACGACGCGATCGCCGGAGGTAAACTCATAGCGCAGGATACGCCCCTCGGACGCGGCCGGCGGGTAGAGGGAAAACTCGGCGCGGGCCGAGCCCTCCAGCGACCAGCGATCCGCGATGTCATCGTTGCGAACGACCACGGTTTCCTCGAGGTCATAGCTTCGCGCGACGAGACGACCGATGACCAGACCGCGCGCCAAGGCGGCGCGTTCGGACTCGATCATGGGCTGGGTGATGAGCCCAAGCATGAGAGGCTCAAGCTCGGTGGCCGGCCGCTCCCACCACTCCGGCGGGGCGAGCTTGGCGATGCGGCGGAAAAGACCGATCGCGAGTTCCTGGTCGGCTGACGCGCGGTCTATGCCCGTGGGCCAGGAGACCTTGCGCTCTTCCACGGCGCGCAGGAGCGCGGGAAGGAATTCGGCCAGCCGTGGGTGTTCATAGCCATAGTGCACGCGGGTCTCGAGGTAGGGCGAGACCAGGCGCGGCACGGGCTGGGCAGGCAGGATGCCGGCGCCTTCGCTGAAGAGTTCACGGTCCAGCTTCACGGAGGCCGACGCCATCCAGATGAAGGGATACATGAATACGGCCGAGCCGGCCACGAGCAGCGCATAGACCCAGAAGTTGCGCCAAAAATGGGCCCCGCGAACTCCGCCAAAACCGGCGGGCGCGGAACGGGAGGCGGGGGAGGAATCAGTCGCCTTCATAGTGCACCCAGCGTTTGGAGAGTTTGAATTGGAGCAGTGTGAGCAGGAGCACCACGACAAGCAGGACCCAGGCGAGGGCGGAGGCGTAGCCCATGTTGAGGTAGCGGAAGGCGTGGTTGAACAGGTGGTAGGCGAAGAACATGGTCGAGTTGACCGGTCCGCCCTGGGTCATGATGAAGGCCTGGGAAAACACCTGCAGGGTGCCGATCACGCCCATGATGAGGTTGAAGAAGATGTAGGGCGAAAGCATGGGCAGCGTGATGTGTTTGAACTGCTGCCATGTAGTGGCCCCGTCGATACGCGCGGCCTCGTAGTAGCTCTCGGAGATGGCCTTCAGACCGGCGAGCCAGATGAGCATGCCGCCGCCGGCGCCCCAAAGGCCCATCAGAATGAGGGCGGGCTTGGACGTGCGCGGATCCTGCAACCAGTTGGGCCCGGTGATACCGAAGGATTCCAGGACGGAGTTGATGAGCCCGTTCGAGGGATTGAAAATCCAGATCCAGAGGATGCTGGACGCCACGGCGGGAACGATGGACGGCAGATAGAAACACGTGCGCCAAACCGCGATTCCCTTGATCTCCACATTGAGCAGCAGGGCGATGCCCAGGCTCACGGCCATGCCCACGGGAATGCCAAGCATCATGAACGCGGTGTTACCAACCGACACGAGGAAGAGGTCGTCGCCCCCGAACATGCGGGTGTAGTTGGCCAAACCAGCCCACGAGGCGGGCCTCAGCACGTCGTAGTCGGCAAAGCTGATGATGATGGAAAAAAGAATGGGTCCGCCGGTGAAGACGAGAAAGCCGAGAATCCAAGGGAAGGCGCAGAGAAAGCCGCCAAGCCACTGCCCGCGAAAAATACCGCCTCCGGCGCCTTCCAGAATGCCGCCGCGATCATCGGCGCGGGCGAGGCGGAGGCCGACCAGCGCGCGATGCACCGCCAAGCGCCAGGCGGCGGAGGTGTCCCACTTGTATAGCGCAAAGGCACCGCCCAAGACGAGCGTTCCATAGAGCCAGCCAAAGTAGCTCCAATTCACCGGCGCCCCGCGAGGAGGAGCAAGCACCTGGTCCAGTTCGCGCTGGCTGTTGGCGGCGGCGCGATCGAGGGCGGCCTGCGGACTGAGCGCGCCGTAGGCGGCCGCCTCGGTGGCGGACATGGTTTCGTTGAACAACAACTGGCCCACTGGCGTGGCCGGGCGGAAGCGCGCCTCGGGGACGACATCGTTAAAAACCCGCACCGCCTGCTTCAGCTTTGGATCAATGGCGGGATTGGCGTAGATGTATTTCTCAAAATTGCGCTCGTTGACCAGACGGTGCGCGGACTGGGTGGGCACAAACGTGCGCCCTTGGCTCTGGGCGGCGAGGCGCTGACTCTCGGCGACGATGGCGCGGGCACGGGGCGAGGCGAGGAAGCGGATGAGTTCCCAGGCGGCGTCTTGTTTGCTCGAGGCGGTGGGGATGGCGTAGCACCAGCCGCCGATCCAGCTGGCGGGCGGGCGGCCTTCCGCGAGGGCACGCGCGGGCATGGGCGGAGGAGCGACGCCGTAGTCGACGCGGTCGCCGTATTGGGCAAGCCCCCACTGCACGGCCCAAAAGCCGTCAAACTTCATGCCGATGCGGCCAATGACAAAAGGATCGAGGTCGCCGGTCTGGTTGGTGGTGGTGAACGCCTGGACGTTTTTAACGCCGCCGAGGCGATCAAGGAAGTCGATGGACCACTGCAAAGCCTCGGCAAACGCGGGGGAGTTTACGGTGATTTGCCGTCCGGTGGGATCGAGAAGCTCGGCGCCGTTTTGCCAGCCGTAGAGGTAAAGCATGTCCGCGCCAATGTAAGGGGCGAAGCCGAGCCGATTGATGCGACCGGCGGCATCGCGCTCGGTGAGGGCGAGGCTGATCTTTTCCAATTCCTCCCACGTCGCGGGCGGTTGCACGTTGCCCGCTGCGTCGACAAAGCCGGCGCGACGAAGCGCATCCTTGTTGTATATCAGGGCGCGCGACTCGAAGGCATCGGGGATACCAAACACGCCGGTGCTCCCGCTGACCGGATGAGTGAAGACGATCTCATCCCAGGTGGTGCGATAGTAGTCCTCAGGGCGCACCGCGTCCGGATGACCCGAGGCGATGTCGCGCTGGATAAAAGGCGTGAGGTCGGCAAAGGCGCCCCGGGCGCTCCACTCCGCGACGGCAAAGCGGTCGAAATAGATGACATCGGGGGGCATCCCGCCCGCGACGCTCAGCAAAAAGCGCGTGGGATCGCCGGTCATGCCGCGAGACGCGTTTTGGCCGCTGATCACACGATAGATGGGCCGGCTGGGATCCGCGGCATGGGCGCGGCGACTCTCCTCCTCAAATGCGCGGATGGCGTCATCCAGCGCACCGGAGATGGCTCCGCCCGGCCCCATGTAGGATATCTCGACCACGCCAGGCGCGGACACCTTGACGGAGCGAGACGGGGACAGCAGCCACAGCAAGGTGAGGGAGACCGCGGATATAAAGGCGATCAGCACCGGCTGGGGCAGGGACTTAAGCGAAAAGCGGGGCACGGCTTCCGGGGGAGGGATTTAACAATAAATCAAAATCGTGATTTCATCTCCTGCAAGAGGAAACGGACGGGGTGGGGAAATAAATTCAAACGACGGCGGCGGACGGTGCCCGCGGTTGAGGTAACGAGGGTGATTTTATGTTAAATTGTGTGACATTCCAGGGCACAATCCATCATGTTAAAATTCGATTCGCGCACTTATCCCTAGCGCGCAAAACCCTCATCGCCACTCATGTCCACACCCCCGACCGTATCCGATACCCCGGCTGACGCACCCGTTTCCGGCGAATATGAACACCAGCCGGTCCCCCCGGCCGCGCGCAAAGGCTCGGCCTCGTTCTGGGGCATGTATGCGGGCGAGCACACGGCGGGAACCGAGTTTCTGATCGGACCACTTTTCCTTCTTGCCTGGGGGGTGGGCGGTTGGTCGCTGCTCGCGGGCCTGCTGGCGGGCAATCTCATGGCGGTGCTGACGTGGCGGTTCGTGACCGCGCCCATCGCCACGCGCGCACGCCTGACGCTTTACGCCCAGTTGGAGCGCATATGCGGGCGAAAGTTCGTGACGCTCTACAACCTGATGAACGGTTTGCTGTTTTGCTTTCTCGCGGGGTCGATGATCACGGTCTCGGCCAGCGCGTTCGGACCGCTGCTTCCCGGGGTGGCCATGCCCACCTTTGCGAGCACGCTGCCGACCGGGTTTGGCTGGTGCGCCATCGTAATCGTGATCGGGGCGGCCATCACCTATGTCGCAGCCAAGGGCTACGATCTGGTGTCACGTATCGGCAATCTGGCCGCGCCGTGGATGTTTTTGGTCTTTCTGGCCTGCGGTTTGGTCGTGCTCGCTAAGATGGGCGCGCCCGGCGTCATCGAGGCGCTTACTCCCGTGCGCCACGATCTCGATGTCGGCGGGTTCTGGGCGGTGTTCTTCTTCGCTTGGCTGTGCAACGCGGCCATGCACCTCGGCATGGCCGATCTCTCTATCCTGCGTTTCGCCCGGGATGAGCGCGCCGGATGGGCGCCGGCGGCCGGTATGTATCTCGGGCACTTCGTGGCCTGGCTCTGCGCGGCGCTGATGCTGGCCTACTGGGTCAAACGCATGGGCGGCGACGTCGAGGCCGCCAAGGCCGTCTCGCTCGGGGACATGGTCAACGACGCGGCGGGGATAACCGGGCTGATCTGCGTGGTGATCGCGGGTTGGACGACGGCCAATCCCACGCTCTACCGGGCGGGACTCGCGTTCCAGGCAATGGTGCCCGCGCTGTCGCGCACGCAGGCCACGTTGCTGGCCGGAGCGGTTTGCACGGGAGCGGGGCTGTTCCCGGCCTTTGCGATGCGGTTGCTGGATTTCGTGGGAATCTACGGCACCATCCTCGCTCCGGTGGGGGCCATATTGTTTGTTGATTTCTGGCTGGCTCGTCGCTTCGGGATCGTGCGCGAGTGGGCGTCGAGACACCAGGGAGGGTTTAATTTTGCGGCGTTGCTGGCGTGGGTGCTCCCCTTGCTGGTCGGTGCCTGGGCCTACGTGACTTTCCCGCTTATCAAGGCGGTGCCTTCCTACCTGGTCGTGCCGTGCTGGATAGCGGCCGGCGCCTGCTACCTGTGCCTGGCCCGCTTGCTACCGGTGCCACGCGAAAACAGCCACCCGGCATCAGCCTGAATCTGTAAAACCAAGGTCACCCTCCACCCATGAAATCTTTCGCCCGTTTCCTCGCCTTGTTAGCCCTTGTGCTCGTGATCGCACCGCCAGCCGCTTACCTCGCTGGCATGCTGAACGACGAATCCCTGATGAAAACCACCATGCTCGCGGGCACGGTGCTGTGGTTTGTCGCCGCGCCCATCTGGTGGCGGGAAAAACCAAACGCCTGAGTTCCGCCGGCACGAAAAAGGCCACCCTGATCGGGTGGCCTTTTTCGTGGAACCAAGGAGGTCAACCGGAGGTGACGCTCAGCGCTTTTTCTTGGGCGCCGGCTTCTTTTTGCTGGGCTTCTCGTCTTCGTCTTCGTCCTCGTCGTCGGAGTCGTCTTCGTCTTCCTCCTCGTCCTCATCGTCGTCGCCGGACTTGGCTTTTTTGCCATCCTCGTCGTCGTCCTCCTCCTCGTCTTCGTCCCATTTGAGAGAAGCGTCGTTTTTGATGGATTCATCATCCTCGTCGTCGACATCGGGCAGGTCGGCGTCATCGAGGTCGGCGTCGTCCTCGGAGGCGGCGGCGCGGTCGGCCTCATCCTCGTCCTCGTCGAAGCCGGCGGGAGTGTAGTCGAGGATGGAGCACAACTCGTCGAAGACGTGGATCGCCTTGCCCTCGATGAAGCTGGCGTTCTGTTCCTCGCGAAGCTCGTCCTCGACCTCGTCGACGGTGAGCTTGGATTCGAACTTGAACACGTCGTTGAGCAGCTTGACGCGGCAGCGGGTGAGGTGGTCGAGGAGGTCGGCGAAGGGGCCGTTTTCGTCGTCCACCACATCGGCGAGGATGAAAAGTTTTTCCTCCGAATCGAAGAGGGAGTCCTTCACGCGCTTGAGGCGGACCTTACCCTTGCCGGCTTCTTTTTCGATGCGGAAGGGGATGAAGGCGGATTCGAAAAGATCTTGGTCGAAGCCGTAGTCGCGAAGCGGTTCGCAGAGCTCGATCAGGTGGGCGGCTTGGCGGGGATCGACGATGCTGAGGCCGTCGGTGTCCCAGCGGACCGGGTCGCTGACCTCATCGACCCACCAGTTGTGGTCTTCGCCGAGACGAACGATGCACCAGTCGAGAATAGCAGAGGAGTTGGCCATGATTTACGGGAGAAAAAATCGGGGTTCGCGCGCAGCCATGCGCACGGGGGGGGACGAGTCAAACCGCTAAAAAAGGGTTTTTTGCGCATGCGTTTCCAAGGCGGCGCGAAGGCCGGTCGGCCGGTCGGTCGGAGTGCGACGGGCGCTTGCATTCCCAGAGGAGGAAAGCAGGAGTGGGGCTTTTATGAGCACCCTTTATCGTCACTTGGTGAAGCCGCTGTTGTTCCGCCTCGAGCCCGAGCATGCGCACGAACTCGGCGTGGACGCGCTGGCGTTGCTGGGCCGCGTGCCCGCGCTTTGCCGCCTGTTGGAGGCGGTCAATCGTCTCGACCCCGCGTTGCATCGCCCGGTGCGGGCCTTCGGGTTGGAATTTCCCAACGCGGTGGGCATGGCGGCGGGGTTCGACAAAAACGCCCGCGCCTGGCCGGCGGCGGCCGCACTGGGCTTCGGCCACGTGGAGATTGGCACCGTAACGGCGCTGGGCCAGCCGGGCAACCCGCAACCCAGGCTGTTCCGCTACCCGGAGGAAAAGGCGGTGATCAACCGCATGGGCTTTAACAATGAGGGCAGCGAGGCGGTGGCCAAGCGACTGGCGGCGCAACCCGGCGTGGGCCATCGCCGCATTCCCCTCGGAATCAATCTGGGGAAATCGAAGGTCACGCCGAACGAGGAGGCGACGCAGGATTACCTGACGAGCTACGGCCGGCTGGCGGATTACGCCGACTATATGGTGGTCAACGTCTCCAGCCCCAACACGCCCGGGCTGCGGGCGCTGCAAGACGAGAAACCCCTGCGCGAGCTGCTCGGCGCGCTGAGTTCGGCCAACCGCGACCGCGCAAACGCGGGCAAGGGGCGCAAGCCCCTGCTGCTCAAAATCGCGCCGGATCTGAGCTGGGCGCAGATCGATGCCGCGCTCGGCGTGATCGCGGAATTCGGGCTGGATGGCATCATCGCCACCAACACGACCCTCGCGCGGCCCGGCAGTTTCGCCGACGTGGGTCAGGCGGGCGGGCTGAGCGGCGCTCCTCTGCTGAACCGCAGCACGGAAATCGTTCGCTACATCGCGAAGACGAGCGCGGGCAAGCTGCCCATCGTGGCGGTCGGCGGCATCACCGACCCGGCGAGCGCGGCGGAGAAAATGGACGCGGGCGCGAGCCTCGTGCAGGTTTACACCGGCCTCATCTACGAGGGCCCGTTCTTCGCGGCCGCGCTTGCACGGGCTCTGGCGGAACGGCAGCGGTTCGGCGTCGGGCGATAAGACGCGAGCAACGCGTTTGACGACGAGGTGCGCGGCGGCGCGTTGACTGACCGCCGCGCACGGACAAGGTGGCCGCATGACGACTCTCCCCGCCTGGAAAACGGTCAAGACCTTCTCCGACATCCGCTACGAAAAAGCCGACGGCATCGCCAAGGTGACGATCAACCGGCCGCACAAGCGCAACTCGTTCACGCCGGATACGGTGCACCAGCTCTACGCGGCGTTTCTCGACGCGCGCGAAGACCCCTCGGTGGGCGTGGTCCTGCTCACGGGCGCGGGCCCGCACACCGACGGCAAGTATGCGTTCTGCGCGGGCGGCGACCAAGGGGTGCGAGGCCATGCGGGCTACGTAGGGACGGACGGCGTGCCGCGCCTCAACGTGCTCGATCTCCAGCGCCTCATCCGCTCGATGCCGAAAGTGGTCATCGCGCTGGTGGCGGGCTATGCGATCGGCGGCGGCCACGTGCTGCACGTGGTGTGCGACCTGACCATCGCGGCGGACAACGGCATCTTCGGGCAGGTGGGACCGCGCATGGGCTCCTTCGACGCGGGCTTTGGCAGCAGTTACCTCGCACGGTTGGTGGGCCAGAAAAAGGCGCGCGAGATCTGGTATTTGTGCCGCCAATACAGCGCGGCCGAGGCGCTGGAGATGGGCCTGGTCAACGCGGTCGTGCCGGTGGCCGACCTGGAGGCCGAGGGCGTGAAGTGGGCGCGCGAAATCCTCGGCCACTCGCCGCTGGCGATCCGTGCGCTCAAGAGCGCGTTCAACGCCGAGCTGGACGGGCAGGCCGGCATCCAGGAACTGGCGGGCAACGCGACGCTGCTCTACTACATGAGCGACGAAGCGAAGGAGTTTCACGGCGCGCAGCGCGAGAAGCGGCGTCCGGATGCACGCCGCTTCCCCTGGCTGCCGTAAACGCGAGCGCCAGACGGCCCGAAGGCCGCGCCTGCTCAGGGCGGCTCGGGCAGGCTTACAGGCGCGTCGTCAAGCTGCACCCCGGCGGCGAGCAGCGTGTCGCGCAGGGCGGGGGCGTGGCGGGAGAACAACTCCTCAAGCCTGAACTCAAACTCCGCCGTGCCTTGCTCGGGCGCGGCGACGTAGGCGAGGGCGTCGGCAAGACGGATCAGGTCGCCCTCGTCGAAGTGCTCATCGAGGACGGACTGGTTGCCGCGCAGGGCGACAAGTTCCGGCGCGAAAGGAGGCCTGGCGCAGAAGGGCGGAACGGGAGGCGAGCAGTTGCGAGAGCTTCATGGTCAATGATCTTTCGTGCTGGGGTGCCCGTGCACCGGTTGATGTGAGAGCGCCGGTCGCCGAATCGCCGCGGGGCGAAGCATAAACCGGCAGGACAAGGAACATCTAACGCGGACGAAGACACCTTAAGCCGACTCACGCCGGACGCAAGGGCGCGGCGGAAGGAATTTACCTCGTGGAGCCCGGGAAAAACACCTGCGTCAGTCGCAGCACGACGCGGCGTGGCGTGGCATGGCCACCTCTTCGGCGGCCTTTTTTGAGGGACCGCGACCTTCGCCCAGCAAGCGCTCGGCGAGCCAGACGCGGGATGCAAATTCACGCGCGTGGTCCGGCCCGCCGATCTGGGCGGTCTCGTAGCGCAGGGGCGTGGTGCCGTGGGTGGGCTGAATGAGCTCCTGCAGGCGTCCCTTGGGATTATCTTGCGCGCCGCCGGAGGCGAGGCGGGGCGCGAGCGGGCCGTAAATGGACAACACGATCTCGCGGGTGCGCTCGAGGCCGGCGTCGAGGTGCAGAGCGCCTACGACGGCCTCAAAGACGTCCTCCAGGTTGGAGGCGCGGGCGCGGCCGCCGGTCGAGGCTTCGCTGGCACCGAGCAAGAGCGCGACATCCAGACCGAGTTCGAGCGCGAGTTGGGACAGGCAGCGCCCCTTGGTGAGCACGGAACGATGACGGCTGAGCACGCCCTCGGGTTCGCCGGGGTGTTGCCGGTAGAGCGCCTCGGTGATGATGAGGCCGAGCACGGAATCGCCGAGAAATTCCAGCCGCTGGTTGTGCGCGCCCTCGCCGGGGTGCTCGTTGAAGTAGGACGGATGGGTGAGCGCCTCGCGCAACAGGTCGCGGTCGGCAAAAGCATGGCCGAGGCGGGCTTCCAGGGCGGCAAAGGTGTCCATGCGAAGAAAGAGGAAAGGCGGACCAGGGACTCAGGACGAGGCGCTGGCGTAGCGCTTCAGGCCGGCGTGAAAAATGACCACGGCGACGACCAGCCAGAACGCCGTCACCCCCAGCAGCCAGGCGGCCTGGGTGGCGTCGAAACCATGCACAAGCACGCGCGCGGGCACGTTGCTGACCACGATCACGGGTAGGAGATACACGAATAGCACGGCGGAGGCGCCCCGCAGGGCCTCGCGCGGCATACGGGAAAACTCGGTGAGACCGAAGTAGCCGCCCTCGATGCCCTTGGCGCTTTGCAGCCAGAAAACCAGGGAGATGATGGCCAGAAGCAGGGAGTAGTGGATCACCAGACCGCAGACCACGAACAGCCCGTAGGCGGCGATCTGACCGACACCGGGCGACAGCTGAAGCTGGTGGGCGGCGTAAACGACTATGGCGAGCGCGACCGGGACGTTGACCAGTCCGTCGAGGTCGAACTTGCGGGTGGAAACCATGAACAAAGGCGATCCCGGCTGAGCCAGGAAGAAGTCGAAATGGCCGCTGCGCACATTGCGCCCGAGCTCGAAGAGGTTGCTCCAGAAAAAGGCCATGAGCAGGCGCTGGATGAGCTGGGTGGTGCCCACGAGCAGCAGCATCTCGTATTTCGACCAGCCGGCGATGCTGTCGGTATGGTCGTAAATCACGCTGACGAGCAGGACGTTCGCACCCATCCAGAAAAACTCCACCAAGGCCCACATGAGAAAATCGCCGCGAAACATCATGGCGCGCACCAGCGAGTAGCGGATGCTGGCGAGCCAGATGCGGGCGTGGCGGAGAAGGGCGGACATGAGGCGGGAAACGCGGAAATTCGAAAAAGTGGAAGGGTTGAAACTAGTGAACTAGCCGCCGACGGCGGTGTGGCGGCGAAGGCCGCGGCGCCAGAGCACGGTGGCGAGCGTGAGAAGCAGGAGCACCCAACCGAGCTGGATGGCGAGGCCCTGCAAGGCGGTATTCACATCCGTGATACGTCCGGTGAGCAGGGCGGCGGGAAAATACATCTGGTAGTAGTAGGGCAACCAGCGCGACAGCTCGTAGAACCACGCCGGCATGAGATCGAGGGGGAAGATCTGGCCGCCCAGCACGGTCTCGAACGCGAGCGACAGGATGATGAAGGACTGGATTTCCAGGAACCAGAAGGTCAGCAGGCCGAAGCAGTAGGCGATGGTGAACTGGATGAGCGCGGAGCAGGCGAGCGCGGGGATGGCGATGGCGTAGAGCGCGGCGTGCTCGGGGCCGGGAAAGGTAAGGTAGGGACCGAGCAGAGGCAGGGCGGCGAGGACGGGAAGCAGGGAGAGGCCGCCGGTGACGAGGCGGGTGGAAAAGTAGAGACTGAGCCGATAGCCAAAATAATTGATCGGCTTGGTGAGGAACTGGTTGATCAGCCCGTTGCGGATCTCCTCGGAAATCTCGTAGTCGTCGTTGGCCGGACTCAGGAAATATTGAAGGACGAGCAGGAGGACGAAGTAGGTCAGGGTGGCGGAAAGCGAGAACCCGCCGATCTCGGTTTTACCGGAGTAAGCCGCGCCCCAGAGGATGAAGACGTAAACGAGGTGGAGCAGGGAAAAGCCCGCGCGGATGGCAAAATTCCACCGATACACCAAGGCGCCTTGCAGGCCGGTGAGGAAGACGTGGCGATATTTGGCGAGGGCGGACACGGAGAGGAAGGGCGCGCGCCGTCGGGAACGAAGCTTCCCGAGGCGCAGGCGGGCGGTTTACCGGGCGGCGAGGTCGAAGCGTTCGATGACCTCTTTGGCGAGGTTGCGGTAGGCCGTGCTGCCGGGGGACGAGTTGTCGTAGGCGAAGATGGGTTTGCCGAAACTGGGGGCCTCGCTGAGGCGCACGGTGCGCGGGATGACGGTCTTGAAAATCTGGTCGGGAAGGTGGGTTTTGACCTCATCGACGACCTGGCGGGAGAGGTTGGTGCGCATGTCGAACATCGTCATCACCACGCCGCCGAGGGTGAGGGCGGGGTTGATCGCGGACTTGATGCGTTCGAGGTTTCGCAGGATGGCTCCGAGACCTTCGAGGGCCATGTATTCGCACTGGAGGGCGATGAGCAGGTGGTCGGCGGCGCTCAGGCTGTTCATCGACAGCATGCCCATGGACGGCGGGCAATCGATGACGATGGCGCGGTAGCCGCCCGAGGCGCGCACGGGCTCTAGCACGGCGCGCAGGCGGCCGAGGTAGTTTTCGGTGCCGGCGAGCTCGATCTCGAGCGCGCCGAGATCCTCCTCACTGGGGATGAGCGCGAGGCGCTCGTAAGCGGTGGGGGTGATCATCTCCAGCGCGGTGCCCTCGCCGCGCAGCGGACCGTAGAGGGAGCGGCCCTCCTGTTTTTCCACGCCGACGGCGGAGGTGGCGTTGGCCTGGGGATCGAGGTCAACCAGCAGGGTGGGGACCTTTTTCTCCGCAAGGGCCGCGGCGAGGTTGACGGCGGTGGTGGTCTTGCCGACGCCGCCCTTTTGGTTGGCGATGGTGAAAACGGTGGTGGGCATGGAAAGGCGCGTGGAGGGACGGGGACTGTGGCGAAAACCAGATGACGAAGGCGGGAAAGGCGGGGGGCAAGCGCGGGCTAAAACGAAAACGGGCGCCGCCTGCGTGAGGCGACGCCCGGAGAGGGCAAATGTTACTCGGCCGAGATACCGATCAGAGGTATTTGTCGGTGACGGCGCCCTCGGAGGCGGAGGCGACGAGCTTGGCGTATTTGGCCAGCACGCCGCGGGTTTCCTTGGGCGGGCGGGGCACGTAGGCCTTCATGCGCGCGGCGTATTCCTCGTCGGAGATGAGCACGCTGATGGTGTTTTGCACCGCGTCGATTTCGATGGTGTCGCCATTCTTGACGATGCCGATGGGGCCACCCTTGGCGGCCTCGGGGGTGATGTGGCCGACATCGAAGCCGTGCGAACCGCCGGAGAAGCGGCCGTCGGTGATGAGCGCGACGTCCTTGATGAGGCCGCGGCCGGCGACGGCGGAGGTAGGGGACAACATCTCGCGCATGCCGGGGCCGCCGACGGGGCCCTCGTTGCGGATGACGACCACGTCGCCCTTCACTACGTCGCCGCGGAGGATGCCCTGGAGAGCGTCTTCCTCTCCCTCGTAGACCTTGGCGACACCCTTGAAGTAGAGGCCTTCCTTGCCGGTGATCTTGCCGACGGCGCCGCCGGGGGCGAGGTTGCCGCGGAGGACGCGAAGGTGGGTCTCGGACTTGATGGGATTGTCGAAGGGGCGGATGATGTCCTGCTCGTGCGGATACGCGGGGTAGGGCTTCACGTCCTTGAGGGACTCGGCGAGAGTCTCGCCGGTGCAGGTGATGCAGTCGCCGTGGAGCATGCCGCGATCGAGGAGCATCTTCATGAGCGGGCGGATGCCGCCGATGCGGATGACGTGGGCCATGCCGTATTTGCCGAAGGGTTTCACGTCGGCGAGGAGCGGGACGCGGGCGCCGATGGTCTTGAAATCGTCGAGCTCGAGGTGGACCTCGGCCGAGTGGGCGATGGCGAGGAGGTGGAGAACGAGGTTGGTCGAGCCGCCGAGCGCGGTGCAGACCGTGATGCAGTTCTCAAACGCTTTGCGGGTGAGGATGTCGCGGGGTTTGATGCCCTTTTTGAGCATGTTGACCACGGCGGCGCCGGCGCGCTCGCAGTCCTCGCGCTTCTCCTTGCCGACGGCGAGCTGGGCCGAGCTGTTGGGCAGGGAGAGACCAAGCACCTCGATGGCGGAGGCCATGGTGTTGGCGGTATACATGCCGCCGCAGGAGCCGGGGCCGGGGATGGCGTGGGACTCGACGGCCTTGAGGCCGGCGTCGTCGAGCTCGCCCTTGGCGTGTTTGCCGACGGCCTCGAAGACGGAGACGATGTCCATCGGCTTTTTCTGGTCGCAGTCACCAGGCAGGAAGCCGGGGAGGATGGTGCCGCCATAGACGAACACGGCGGGGCGGTTGAGGCGGGCGATGGCGATCATCGCGCCGGGCATGTTCTTATCGCAGCCGCCGATGGCGACGAAGCCGTCGAAGCCCTCGGCCGCCACGGCGGTCTCGATGGAGTCGGCGATGACGTCGCGCGACACGAGCGAGTAGCGCATGCCAAGCGTGCCCATGCTGATACCGTCGGTGACGGTGATGGTGTTGAAAGAGACGGGTTTGCCGCCGGCGGCGGCGACGCCCTTGCGCGCATGCTCGGCGAGTTCGCCAAGATGAACGTTGCAGGGGGTCATATCGCTCCCATTCGAGACAACGGCGATCTGGGGCTTCTGGAAATCTTCGTCGGTAAAGCCGACGGCGCGAAGCATGGACCGGGCAGGGGCGCGGTCGTTGCCGTCAACGACGATGGAGGAGTGCGGGCGGGGGACGGATTGGCACATGGTGGAAAAGGCGTGAAACGAACCAGCGGGGGCGCGGGCCGGCAAGCGTCATGTCGGCCTGCGGGATGGGAAAACCGCAGGCGTTTTTCTAGGTTGCGCGGCGGGTGGGACGGGGGGCTTACTCAGGGTTTTTACTTCGCATGGCGTTCAACCTGAAACTCGTCCTCAAGGCTCTGCTTTTCTCGTCGAGCCAGCCGCTCACGATAAAGGACATCCAGACGGTGTTTGCCCGTTACCACGACCAGGCGCAGACGCCGCTCGCGAGCGCGGATGACGCCGAGGCGGCCGAGGCGCCGGTCGTGGAAACGACCGAAGTCGAGGGCGCGCCGAAGCGAGAGCTTTCCCCCGAAGACGGCGCGGCCAACACCGAGGAGGAGACCAATCCGCTCGGGTTGGCTCCGGTCGACGCGGAGCTTTATCAGGAGGTTCCCTCGCTGGTCACGGCGGCGCAGATCCGCGAGGCGATGGACCAACTGGCCGAGGAGTTGAAGGCGGCCAACGACATCTACCTGCTGATCGACGGCGCGCAGGGCTACCGACTGGTCACGCATCCGCGCTTCGCGAAATGGATCCGCGTGCAGCGGGACGAGCCACCGCCGGTCAAGCTCACGCAGTCGGCGCTGGAGACGCTTTCGGTCGTGGCCTATCGGCAACCGGTGACGCGCTCGGAGATCGAATCCATTCGCGGCGTCTCGTGCGAAAACGTGCTCAACAAGCTCTTGGAGCGCGACCTCGTTTACGTGGTGGGCCGCGCCGACCTCCCGGGCCGCCCCATCCAATACGGCACCACGGACAAGTTTTTGGAATTTGTGGGCATAAAGTCGCTGGTCGAGCTGCCCGCCTCGGATGTGCTTTCGCCCCGCCAGATCGACGAATGGCTCAACCGCTCGACCAACGTCACGCCCCCAGCGGATGCCGAGATGGGCCTGCCCTTGGAAGAAGGCGAAGGCGAATCGCCCTCGCTGGAGCCAGTCGAAATCGCGCACGTGGAGGCCGCCGGCCATGAAGAGTCTGCGGCCGAAGTGCTCGAAGACGCCACGGAGATCGCCGAGAGCATCGAAGGAGATTGGCAGGTCGAGCCGGCCGCCGAGCCCTCGCAAGCGAACGACGAGGCGGGCGAGAAACCCGCGCAATAACCCCGTTTCTTTTCATTTCCCCCTTCATGTCCGCCGACCCACTTCAACCCATCCGCGAAGGCATCGACCGGCTCGATCGCGAGCTGGTGCGCATCCTCAATGAACGCCTCACGCTTGCCTGCGAAATCGGCCGCCTGAAACGCAGCGCCGGCGGGCAGATCTATGTGCCGGAGCGCGAGGACGCCGTGCTGCGCAAAGTGGCGGCGCTCAACGAAGGCCCGATCAAAAACGAGGCCCTGCAGGCCATCTACCGCGAGATCATGTCGGCGGCGATCGCCTTGGAAAAGCCGCTGCAAATCGCCTATCTCGGGCCGGAGGCAACCTACACCCACGCGGCGGCGATCAAGAAGTTCGGCGCGAGCGTGGATTATCTGCCCATCCCGACGATCGCGGAAATTTTCACCTCGGTCGAAAAGGGGGAGGTCGATTACGGCATCATCCCGATCGAGAATTCGACGGAGGGCTCGGTGCGCGAGGCGCTGGACGGATTTGTGGAGAGCGACCTGAAGGCCGTCGCGCAGATCTATCTCGAGATCAACCACGCATTGATCTCGGCCTCGCCCCTCAATCAGATCACCAAGGTTTACTCGAAAGACCAGGCTCTGGCGCAGTGTCGCGCATGGCTGCACCGCCACCTGCCGAACGCGCAGTTGATCGACACGGCCAGCACCGCCCGCGCGGTGGAGATCGCCCGCTCGGAGCCCGGCGCGGCCGCGATCGCGGCGGAGTTGGCGGCGCAGGTGCAAGGCGTGCCCGTAGTGGCGCGCAACATCCAGGACCGAAACGACAACACCACGCGCTTCTTTGTCATCGGCAAAAAGGCGTCCGGGCCGGTCGGCGGCGGACGCGACATGACCAGCTTGGTAGTCTCGCTCGGCGAGGCGGCGGCGGCGCATTCCGGTTCGTTGATGAAGATGCTCACCCCGTTCGGCTCGCGAGGCCTCAACCTGTCGAAAGTCGAGTCGCGCCCGAGCAAGAAGCGTCCGTGGGACTACCTGTTTTTCATCGATGTGAGCGGCCACTACGAGGACGCGGCGATGAAGGAAGCGGTGGCGGAACTGCGCGCCTTTTGCCCCTTGGTGAAATGGCTCGGCAGCTACCCCAGCGTGGGCGGCGTCTGAGCCGCGGGCACTCTTGGCTTGGCCGGTAAGGCGGCCTCGCGTCAGGGCGCGAGGCTGACGTGCTTAAGCGGATGCCGGTCGAGCAGGGTGGGGAACCAGCCCTGCACGGCGGGATGCACGAGGTAAACGTGGGTGTTGACGAAGAGCGGCAGGATGGGCGCGGCATCGAGCAACCGGGTCTCGGCCTGGCGCAGGAGGTCGAAGCGAGTCGCCTGATCCGGCGTGCGCGCGGCGGCGTAGAGCAACTGATCGTAGGTGGGATCGTTCCAGCCGGTGTGGTTGTTAGCGCTGCCGGAGATGAAGAGGTTCAGATAAGTCTCGGGGGCATCGTAGTCGGCGACCCACGAACTGCGCAGCAGCTGGAAATCTCCGTTGCGCCGCGCCTCGAGCAGGCTGGCGAGTTCCTGATTCAGCAGGCGGACTTCGACGCCGAGTTCGCGACGCCACTGGGCCTGCAAAGCCTCGGCGATGCGCCGGTGATTTTCGGACGTGGTGTAGAGCAGCTCGAAGGGCGGCAGTCCCTGACCGCCGGGGTAGCCCGCCTCCGCCAGCAGAGCGCGGGCGGCGTCTGGATCGTAGCGCAAGAGCGTCGGGGGCGTATAGCCACCGGTGCCGGGCGGCACGAAGGCGGCCGCCGCGCGCTGGCCTCCGCGCAACAGGGCGGCGGTGAGCTCCTCGCGGTTGGTCGCGAGACAGAGGGCGCGCCGCACGCGCACGTCGTTCAGGTGCGGCCGGGAGGTGTTGAAGCGATAAAAGTAGGCGTCGAGGAAAGGGTCGGTGCGGAGCTGCTCGGGATGCTCGGTCCGCCAGGCCTCGATGCGACCGGCCGGGAGCGATTCGGTGATGTGCAACTGACCGGCGCGGTAGGCGCGCTCCTCGGCGTCCACGCCGTCGAAAAAGTGGAAATGCACGGCGCGTAGCTTGACGGTGGCGGCATCCCAGTAGGTGGGGCTGGCCTCGGCCACGATGGCCTGGCCATGGCGCCAGTCGCGCAGCGTGAACGGTCCGCTGCCCACGAAAGTGGCCGGACTGGACGCCCAGCGATTGCCCCGCGTATCGACCGGACCGGCGGCCGCGACGGCGTGGAGCGGCACGGGATACCAGACGGGGTGGGTGAGCAGGGAGAGGAAATGCGCCACCGGATGCTCGAGGCGAATGCGCACGGTGTGCGTATCCAAGGCGTCGATACCGACGCCGGAAAAATCCGCCAGGCGGCCGCGATGGTAGGCCTCGGCGTTGAGCACCGGGTAGAGCAATTCCGCGTTGGGCGCGCCGAGCGCCGGAGCGAGGGCGCGCCGCACCGAGGCCACCACGTCGGCCGCGACGATGGGCCGGCCGTCGGACCAGCGCGC
>JALOTV010000310.1 GCA_025457685.1 Opitutaceae bacterium | reverse complement strand
GACCACACCGCCGCCCACCTGCGCGCCCTCGGCTTCGCCATCCACGCCGACAAAGTCGCCAGCCGCCCCGGCAAACCCTTCATCACCGCCTCGCGAGGCCCGCTACTCGCCTTCGGCCTCCCCGGCAACCCCCTCTCCCACTTCGTCACCTTCCACCTCTTCGTCGCCCGCGCCCTCGCCCGCCTTGCCGGCACCGCTCCCGCCCCGCTCCGGCGCCTCCCCCTTGCCCCCGGCGCCCCCCTCGCCACAAACCCCCGCGAGACGTGGGGGCCCGCCGCCGCCACCCCGGAAGGCTGCTACGCCCCCCTTCCCTGGGCCGACTCCTCCGACCTCACCGTCCTCGCCCGCGCCGCCGCCCTCCTCCGCATCTCCCCCGACGCCCCGCCCGACGCCACCGCCGAGGGCATCCTCGTCTGATTTTTTCCCACCATGCCGAAACCCAAACCCGCCTTTTCCCACCTCGACGCCACCGGCGCGGCCAAGATGGTGGACGTCGGCCACAAGCCCGTGCAGCTCCGCACCGCCACCGCCGCCGGCGAACTCGTCTGCCAGTGCGCCACCATTCGACTCCTCCGCGCCCAGGCCCTGCCCAAAGGCGACGTCCTCGCCGCCGCCCGCCTCGCCGGCATCCTCGCCGCCAAACGCACCGACGAACTCATCCCGCTCTGCCACGGCCTCCCGCTCGATTCCATAGCGGTCGATTTCACCGTGCGCGCCGACCGCGTGCTCATCTCCGCCACCGCCCGCACCAGCGCCAAGACCGGCGTGGAAATGGAGGCCCTCGTCGCCGTCACCATCGCCGGCCTCACCCTCTACGACATGATGAAGGCGGTGGATAAAACCATGGTCCTCGGCGCCGTCCGCGTGACCGCCAAAACCAAAGTTTAAAGGAGCCCACGGAACACACGAAATGACACGCAAACCAAAGCTCCCCTTTTCGTGTGTTTTCGTGTGTTTCGTGGACCAATAATTCCTCCGTGGACAAATCTCTCCGCATCGCCCGCGTCACCCTCAGCGACCGCGCCAGCGCAGGCATCTACGCCGACCGCTCCGGCCCCGAGATCGAACGCATCCTCTCCGCCGCCTTCGCCCCCGCGCCCACTTTTCTCGTCCGCCTCATCCCCGACGAGCGCGCCCAAATCGCCGCCGCCCTGCGCGCCCTTTGCGACGACGACCACTGCGACCTCGTCGTCACCACCGGCGGCACCGGCCCCGCGCCCCGCGACGTCACCCCCGAGGCCACCCGCGACGTGCTCGAACGCGAACTCCCCGGCTTTGGCGAAGCCATGCGCGCCGTGAGTTTCGCCACCGTCCCCACCGCCATCCTCTCCCGCGCCACCGCCGGCACCCGCGGCCGCACCCTCCTCATCAACCTCCCCGGCAACCCGCGCGCCATCGGCGAATGCCTCCCGCCCCTCATCCCCGCCATCCGCGAGTGTCTCAAACACCTCCACGGAGAATGAGCCCACGAAACACACGAGATGACACGCAAATGAACACCCCCGGCCGCTCCTCCCTTTCGTGCTTTTTCGTGTGTTTCGTGGGCACCACCTCCGTCCTCCCATGATCCGCATCGAGCACCTCTACCTCTCCCCCGGCCACAACTACTTCGGCCACCACGGGCGCGCCGCCGACGAGCACCCCATCGTCGAGGTGCCCGAGGTCGAGTGCGTCGCCGGTCGCGGCCTGCGTGGCGACCGCTTCTTCGACTTCAAACCCGACTACAAGGGCCAGATCACCTTCTTCGCCGCCGAGGTGCACGACGATCTCTGCGCCACCCTTCGCGAGCCGCTTTTCGACTCCGACCTCCCCCTGCCCTCGCCGGCCGCCTATCGCCGCAACGTCATCACGCGCGGCGTGGACCTCAACTCCCTCATCGGCGTCGAGTTCACCGTGCAAAACATCCGCTTCCTCGGCACCGGCGAGTGCAGCCCCTGTTACTGGATGAACACCGCCTTCGGCCCGGGCGCCGAGGCCGCGCTCAAGGGCCGCGGCGGCCTGCGCGCGAAGATCCTGTCCGACGGCGCGCTGCGCGTTTCCCCACCCGCTCCCGTATCCGATGCCTGACTACGCCGCCGTCCTCCTCGCCGGCGGCCGCTCCTCGCGCATGGGCCGGGACAAGGCCCTCCTGCCCCACCCCGCCAGCGGCCTGACCCTGATCCGGCACCAGCTCGACAACCTCGTCTCCGCCGGCGCCGCCCCCGTGCTGCTTTCCCTCCGCTCCGGCCAAGAGGACTACACCGCCATCCCCGCCTCCATCCCGCGCGTCCGCGACTGCGGCTCCACCGGTCCGCTCGGCGCGCTCGCCGCGGCCTTTGCCACCTTGCTCGCCGCCCCAAATCCGCCGCCCCCCCACCTCCTCGTGCTCGCGGTGGATATGCCTTGGATCGATGCCCGCACGCTGCGCTCGCTGCTCGACCGGGGGTCCCCAGGCCTCGGAGTCGCCCCCCATGATCCACGTAGTAAACGATTTGAGCCGCTCTGCGCAGTCTACCCGCTCACGCCCCTTTTTCACCGCGCCATCCTGACCGCCCTGGACCAAGGCCTCTTGTCGCTTCAGACCCTGCTAACCTCCGCCATCGAGCACGGCTGGATGACCCCTTACCAAATCAATGACAGTGAGTTGACAGCTTTCCAAAATTGGAACCGGCCCGACGATCTGGGCCGCTGAGCACTTCGTGCCAGCGCCCCGCGCCTGCCCCGCTCACCGCGCCACTCTGGCACTTCTTTTGCCCTCGAAACAAAAAATGAGGGAGAAAAACCAAGGCCCGACTTGATTTTAATTCGTCGGAACCATTTGCGCCTCCGGCTTTCCCACAGTAGACAGACCGCTTCGTGCTTAAGCGTCCGCGTTTTGGCCCGAATCTTTCAGGTCAGGAATCATCGTCACACCACCTCTTACACGACTCCGCCCATGACCGCCCTCGACACCACCGACCGTTTGCCGAGCGAAGCCGCTCTCGATTCCGCGCAGCTCGACGCCACGCCCTCGTTCCTTGAGCCCATCCGCGCCGCCGCCGCTCCTTCCGAGACCCCCGAGCGCAACAACCTGCAACTTTACCTCCAGGAAATCGGCAAGACCCCCCTCCTCACCATCGACGAAGAGGTCAAACTCGCCAAACGCATCCTCAAGGGCGACAAGGCCGCGCGCGATCACATGATCAGCGCCAACCTCCGTCTCGTCGTGAAGATCGCGATGGACTACAAGGACTTCGGCCTCCCGCTCCTCGACCTCATCAGCGAGGGCAACATCGGCCTTATCAAAGCCGTCGAACGCTTCGACCCTACCAAGGGTGGCAAACTCTCCACTTACGCCGCCTGGTGGATCAAGCAGTCCATCAAGCGCGCCCTCGCCAACCAGTCCAAGACCATCCGCCTCCCCGTCCATCTCGTCGATAAGATCGCCAAGATGCGCAAGACCGCCATGGCCCTCACCGAGGAGCTCGGCCGCGAGCCCACTGACGAGGAAATCGCCATCGAGCTCCAGGTCCCGACCAGCAAGGTCGCCCACCTGAAGTCGGTCAGCGTCCGCCCCGCCTCCCTCGACGCCCCCATCGGCGAAGACGGCGACTCCACCACCTTCGGCGAGATCGTGGGCGACGAAAACGCCTCCACTCCCTTCGAGCAGCTGCGCGACAATAGCCGCAACTCCGCCCTCCGCTCCCTG
>JALOTV010000309.1 GCA_025457685.1 Opitutaceae bacterium | reverse complement strand
CGCGTGGTTTTCAGCCCCCTCCGCCCGCGAAACCGCGGTTGGCCGTGGGGCCTTGCGACCGTCGGTTAAGTTTATTTGTGCAAATTAAAGCAAAAGCACGCAAATTTGCTGGAAAAAAAGGAAAACGAGGCGAAGCTGCGCTTCATCCGTCGCGTCCGCGCTTTCCGATTTCCCCCCGCGCCCGGTCCCGACCCAAGCCCCCCTTTACCCATGATCGCCAAACGTTTCCTCGCCGCGCTCCTGCTGCCCCTTTCCCTGGCCGCCCAGGTCGAGATCCATGTCTCGCCCGCCGGTCTCGACACCGCCGCCGGCACCGCGGCGGCCCCCGTCGCCAGCCTGCCTCGCGCCGCCGAATTGGTCCGCGCCGCGCGGGCGGCGCGCCCGTCCGAGCCCGTCACCGTGTGGCTCGCGCCCGGCGACTACACCGTGTTAAAAACCTTCACGCTCGGCGCCGCCGACTCCGGCACCGCCGAGGCTCCCGTGGTCTGGCGCTCGGTCGATGCCGACCGTCCGGCGCGCGTAGTCGGCGCCCGCCCCGTCGCCACCGAGCTGCTGCGTCCGCTCTCCGATCCCGCGTTGCTGGCGCGCCTCGCCCCCGAGGCCCGCGGACACGTGCAGGAGCTCGATCTCGCGCCGCTCGATTTGAAGCACGCGAAGCGCCTGCCCGATTACGCCCGCGACACCGCCGATCTCTTCGCGCTGTTTTTCGAGGGCCGCCGCCTGCCGCTCTCTCGCTGGCCGAATGGCGAATACGGCTACACCACCATGAAGCGCGTGGTCTCCAGCGGCAGTTTCAGCCCGCGCAGTCCCGATGGCGGCACCTTTGAATACCGCGAGGACCGCCCCGCCCGCTGGCAGGCCGCCCTCGCGGAAAACGGGGTGTGGCTGCGCGGCTTCTGGCGCGTGCCCTGGGTCGCCGAGACCCTGCGCGTGCGGGCCATCGATCCCAAGGCCAAGACCATCACCTTCGCCATCTCCACCCACAACGGCATCGGCTCCAAATACTCGAAGCAGGTCGGCAACACCCGCATCGGCGACGGCAAGGAGGGCTGGTTCGCGCTGAACTTGCTCGAAGAGATCGACCAGCCCGGCGAGTGGGCCGTCGATTTCCAGCGCGGCAAGCTCCACATCTGGCTGCCCGAGGCCGCCACTCCCGGCGCGCGCCTGCTTCTGGCCGACAACGCCGCGCCCTTGTTCGCCGCCAACGGCGCCAGCCATGTCTCTTTCCGCGATCTCGTTTTCACCCACCAGATGGGCGAGGGCGTGTCCGTCGAAAAGGGCGACTCCGTCCGCCTGCTCGGCTGCCGCATCGAGAACGTGCTGCGTCGCGGCGTCGTCATCCGTGGCGGCGTCAACCACGTGGTGCAGAGCTGCGACCTCACCGAGATCGGCCTCGCCGCCATCGACGTGCTCGGCGGCGACCGCGTCACCCTCCGTCCCAGCAATCACCAGATCGTCAACAACCACATCTGGCGCGCCGCGCTTCTCGCCCCCGTGCCCGCCTTGGTCGCCGGTCTCGACACCCGCACCCAGCAACTCGTCGGCGCCCGCATCGCCCACAACCGCATCCACGACGTAACCTACTCCGGGGTGCATTTCGGCGGCAACGACAACGTCCTCGAGAACAACGAGCTCTACCGCCTCGGTCTCGACGGCGGCGACCTCGGCGGTTTCTACACCACCGGCGGCTGGACCGCGCGCGGCAACGTCGTGCGCCAAAACTTCATCCACCACTCGGAAAACGCCAACGCCATCTACATGGACGACGGCCAGTCCGGCCTGCTCGCCGAGGACAACCTCATCTACCGCGTGGAGTCCGGTCTCTTCATTGGCGGCGGCCACGACCACGTGCTGCGTCGCAACCTCATCGTCCAATCCCACCGCGCCATCCACGTGGACGACCGCGGCGTCGCCCGCAAATACGTGCCCGAGGATTCCCGTCTGCGCACCGACCTCGAATCCGTGCCCTACGCCGCCTCGCCCTGGCGCGAGAAATACCCCGCGCTTGCCTCCATCCTCGAGCACCGCACCGACGTGCCGCGCAACAATCTCCTGACGGACAACATCGCCGTGGCCTGCGCGACCGTGGTCCGCCGTAGTGGCAAACCCGATACGCTCGTCGGCTTCCGCATCGAGAACACCGCCGAGCATGCCTCGACCGACATCTTCGTGGACGCCGCCGGGCTCGATTTCACCCCGCGTGCCGGCGCCCCCGCCGGCCTGCCCGCCTTCGATCTCTCCCGCTACGGTCTCCGCGTGGACGAGTATCGCCGCGCCGTGCCCGCCCGCGACCTGGAGCTCCTCCGGGCCGGCGACACCAAGCGCAAGGCCTTCGACTCCCAGCAGGATGTAAACGCCTACTCGCGTCCCTGATCCTTCCCCTCGCGCGGCATCCCTCGCCCCATGCCCACGCTGCCCGCCGTCCTGCGGCGAACGTTCCTCTTCGTCGCCTTGTGCGCGCCCGGTCTCGCGCCCGCCGCGCCCACGCTTGCCTCCCTCCTCGCGGCCCCTGCGCCCGAGGAGCGCGTTTACCGCCGTATCGCAGATCGTGAGCTGCGCCTCTTCGTCTTCGCCCCGCCCGCCTCCGCTGCGGCCAACGCCGCTGCGGCTTCCGCCGTCCGCCCCGCCGTCGTTTTCTTCCACGGCGGGGCCTGGCGCGGCGGATCCCCCGAGGTTTTTTTTCCCCACGCCCGCTACTTTGCCACCCGCGGTCTCGTCGCCATTAGCGTCGAGTATCGCCTCGTGACTCCGCAGGTGCTCGGCGTCGCCGATTGCGTAGACGACGCCCGCGCCGCCCTCCGCTTCGTCCGCGCCCACGCCGCTTCGCTCGGTGTCGACCCCGCTCGCATCGCCGCGGGCGGCGATTCCGCCGGCGGTCACCTCGCCTCCTGCCTCGCCACCGTGCCGGGGGGCGACAGCGCTTCCCGCCCAGACGCGCTTCTGCTCTACAACCCTGTCCTCGACCTCACCGTCGGGGACTGGGTGCGTTTCGTCCTCGGCGGCGCCCGGCTCGACTTGAAAGGCGCCGCCCAGCCCCCCGCCTCGCCCGCGGAACTCGCCCGCGCCGCCGCCCTTTCGCCCGTCCTCCATGTCGCTACCGGTCTTCCGCCCACGCTTCTCGTCCAGGGCACCGACGACAAGGTCACTCCGCCCGTGCACGCCGAGCGCTTCGCCGCCGCCGCCCGCGAGGCGGGCGCGCGTTGCGAGCTTCAGCTTCTTTCCGCCACCGGTCACGCCTTTGTCGTCCCGCGCTACAAGGCCCCCGAGTCCGTAGTGGCGGAGGCGATACGCTCCGCCGACCGCTTTCTCGCCTCGCTCGGCTGGGTCTCCGGCGAGCCGACCCTCGCGCTTTCCGAACCGCCCGCCTGGACGCCGCGTCAACCCTGACCGCTCCCCGATGACGCCCCGCTGCCTTGCCCTTTTGCTCGCGCTCCTCTCCGCGCTTCCGCTCTCCGCGCGCGCCCAGCTTCCCGGCGAACTTTCCGCCGACGAGGTGCTGGCCGGTCGCCACCCCTTTCCGCCTTCGCCAGCCGTTGAAGTTCCCCTGCGACTCGAAGGCCTTGAACCGTGCCGCCCCCCGGCGTTCATCCGCGCATCCTCATAAGCCCCGACCAACTGCCCGACCTCCGCGCCCGCCTGCGCGATACCAACGTCGGCCGCGCCCTCCACGCCACCCTTCGCCAGCGTCTCGACCGCGCCCTCCGCAATCCCGATTACTGGGGCGGCGAACTCTTCCGCGCCCTCGCCGCAGGCGATCACGCCACCGCTCGCGCACTCGTCGAGTCCAAGGGCGGCCTCCCGTCGCCCATCGGCCACTACCAACCCTTCTCGACCGTCCTCACGCTCGAAGCGCTTGACGCCCTCATTGCCGAGGACGTCGCCCGGGGTCGCGCCGCCGCCACCGCCGTCACCACCTACGCCGAGTTCGTTCTCCCCGGCATCGAGGCCGAGCTTCGTCAGCCTCTCTCCGACGACATCTGGCGCGCCTCCCCTTCGCCTGAGGCTACCGGCTGGGACGCTCTCGGCACCCGCGCTGCGATGGGTTACCACCAGCTCGGTTACGCCTACGATTTCGCCCATCCCTTCATGACCGAGGCCCAGCGCGCCTCCGTCCGCCTCACCATCGCCACCGCCACCCACGGCCGCCTCTGGATGGGTGCGCGCCTGCCCGCCCACTTTCGCAACTGGAATTGGAACGCCGTTGCCCTCGGCCAACCCCTCCTCGCCCTCGCCATTGAAGGCGAGGAAGGCTACGACCCCCGCGTCTTCGAACTCGGCGTCCAGATCGCCCGGGACTACCTCACCTACGGCGTCTCCGCCCAAGGCATCTCCACCGAGGCCGTCGGCTACACCCAGTTCGGCCTTGTCTGGGCCAACCCCTTCTTCGTCGCCGCCCAACGCCGCGGCCACGACCTCCTCGGTCACGCGCATCACCGCGCCATGCTCGACTGGTATCTCCAAACCCTTCTGCCCGAGCGCGACCGCTGGCTCAGCGCAGGCGACGGCGGCGACGCCGGCCCCGCCATCTGGACCCTGTCGATGTGGCGCTACTTCTGCCCCGCCGACGCCAAAGCTGCCGCGCTCTGGCGCAGCGCCGTCTCCCCCGCACCCGCCACCGCCCTCGGCGGCACCTTCCACCTCGTCGAACCTCTCCTCTGGGCCGCCGAGGATGCCGTCCTCGGCCAAGCCCTCCCCGCCGACGGCGCCGACCTAGCCGCCCTCGCGCTGCCCGCCGTTTCGCACGACACCGAACGCGGCACACTCATCGCCCGCGCCGGCTGGGATCAAAACGCCGCCTACCTCCAGCTCGAGAACCGCGTCGATTCCGTCGGCGCCAGCCATGAACACGCCGACCGCGGCCACTTCAGCTTCGCCGCCCTTGGCCGCGTCTGGGCTAAGGACAACTTCCGCTCCATCGAGACCCGGCACCACAACTCCATCCTCATCGACGGCCACGGCCAAGGCTTCTGGCCCGGCCCCGGCCGCTGGCTCGGCGTCGAGCGCCATGAAAACCTCCTCGTCGCCGCCATCGACGCCAAGGACGCCTACGACTGGTTTTGGCCCAAGCAGATCCTCGCCGAAAACCCTGACAACTTCCCGCGCTTCGCCCAGCGTCGC